>NZ_JAMPNQ010000015.1:0-279696 GCF_028479445.1 Providencia sp. PROV210 | reverse complement strand
ATCAACCGCCGATTTATCATCCAAAACGGCTATTTTTTGAATCTTTTTAGGGTTTCTGGCAGTTCTGCGATGCTATTTATAACGATATCAGCACTTGCCATTGCTTCTTCCGTGACTGCTTCACCACTTTTAACCAAGATGTTAGTACCCACTTGAGCCGCTTTACCCGCCAGCATGTCTGCAAGTTTATCGCCAACCATAATAGAAGAAGCCATATCGATGTCTAAATGCTCTTGTGCATCTAATAGCATGCCAGGTTTCGGTTTACGACAATTGCATTCTTGCTTGTATTCTTCAATCGTAGCCTCTGGGTGATGCGGACAAAAATAGATGCCATCTAAATCAATACCACGATCTGCCAGTGACCAATCCATCCATTCAGTGAGATGCTCAAACTGCTCTTCCGTATAAATACCGCGTCCAATTCCTGACTGGTTAGTAACAACAACTAACGCGTACCCCATTTTTTTTAATTCAATCATGGCTTCAATAGCGCCATCAATAAATTGAAAATCATCGATTTGATGTACATAACCATGATCGATATTAATTGTGCCATCTCTATCAAGAAAGATTGCTGGAATGCCTTTACTCACCGCTTTGCTCCTCAAACTAAAATGGTTTTTAGTATCTCACGAAAAGAAATGAAATGAGAATAGAATAAATAGAACAAACTTTATTGACTTAGACGTCTAGACGCCTTAACATCCAAGTATATTAGATACAGTATCTAGAAAATAATTCGTCAGAGAATAGAAGATAGAATGATAAAGCTCTCAAATATAAATAAAGTCTTCCAGCAAGGAAATCGTCAGATACAGGCATTGACTGATATCAGTCTGCATGTTCCTTCTGGTCAAATATATGGTGTTATTGGTGCATCTGGCGCAGGTAAAAGCACGCTAATTCGTTGCGTTAACATGCTAGAGCGACCAACATCAGGGCAAGTCATTGTTGATGGTCAAGATTTAACTTCTCTACCAGAAAAAGCTTTGACGAAAGCTCGTCGTGGTATTGGCATGATTTTCCAGCACTTTAACTTATTATCGTCACGCACCGTCTTTGACAATGTCGCGCTACCTCTTGAGTTAGATAGTACGCCAAGAGAAACAATCAAGCAGCGTGTTAACGAATTACTCGAATTGGTAGGTTTGACTGATAAGAAAGATGCTTATCCTGCAAATCTATCTGGTGGGCAAAAACAGCGCGTCGCCATTGCTCGTGCGCTAGCTAACTCTCCAAAAGTATTATTGTGTGATGAAGCAACCAGTGCGTTAGACCCAGCAACAACACGCTCTATCCTAGAATTGCTGAAAGATATTAATCGCCGTTTAGGTTTGACCATTTTATTGATCACTCACGAAATGGATGTCGTTAAGCGTATTTGCGACCAAGTGGCAGTCATCAGTGGTGGGCAGTTAATTGAGCAGGATAAAGTGAGTGAAGTTTTCTCTCATCCTAAAACGCCAGTCGCTCAAGAATTTATTAAATCCACGTTGATTATTGATATTCCCGATGATTACAGTGAACGTTTGCAAAGTGAACCAGGTAAAGATTTATCACCTTTATTAAAGCTGGAGTTCACAGGGCAGTCAGTGGATGCACCATTAATTTCCATGGCTGTTCGTAAATTTGATATCGACATTAATATTTTAAGTTCGCAAATTGATTATGCCGGTGGTGTTAAGTTTGGTGTGATGCTAGCAGAATTACACGGTATCGATGGTGGTGTTGAATCCACAATTACCTTTTTAAAAGAACACCATGTCAAAGTAGAGGTTTTGGGTTATGTCTGAGGGAATGATTTCACTACTTATTTCAGGAACGATTGATACCATTATCATGACATTCGTTTCTGCAATTTTAGGTTTTATTTTAGGTATCCCTACAGGCGTTCTACTTTATGTAACTCGCCGTGGACAAGTTATGGAAAATACCGCTCTGTATAGCGTTATTTCCGCGGTTGTAAACGTATTCCGTTCAATACCGTTTATTATTTTGTTAGTGTGGATCAGCCCGTTTACCAAATTTATCGTCGGCTCGGCGATCGGTATTGAAGGTGCCATCGTTCCATTAACTGTCGGTGCAATTCCATTTATTGCTCGTATGGTTGAAAACGCACTATTAGAAGTACCGAGTGGCTTAATTGAAGCATCCCGAGCTATGGGTGCAACGCCACTACAGATTATTAGCAAAGTATTACTACCAGAGTCTCTTCCTGGACTCATTAATGCGGCAACCATTACATTAATTATGTTAGTCGGTTATTCCGCAATGGGTGGTGCTGTCGGTTCCGGTGGGTTAGGCCAAATTGCAATGCAATACGGTTACTATACTTATAACCCAGTAGTCATGAATACCGTACTTGTCCTATTAATTGTTTTAGTATTCATCATTCAGTTTACTGGTGAATATTTAATGAAGAAAGTGTCACATAAATAGTCCGAAATAGAGATAGTCAGTAACAATAGCAGCGCCAAAGAAACTCTACCAAGTAGTTAAGGTGCTATAAAAAAGTGTCTAAAGGGGTAAATTATGTCTATTAAGTTAAAATCATTTGCAGTAGTTGGCGCGCTGTTAGGAACGTTATTCCTCGCTGGCTGTGGTGAGAAGCAAAAAGATCCAAATAGTATTAAAGTCGGTGTGATTATGGGCAAAGAGTTTGAAGTTGCTGAAGTTGCACAAAAAGTTGCTAAAGAAAAATATGGTCTGAATGTTGAGCTAGTCTCCTTTAATGATTTCGTTTTACCAAACGAAGCATTAAGCAAAGGTGATATTGATGCTAACGCATTCCAACATAAGCCTTATTTAGATCAGCAAATCAAAGATCGTAACTATAAATTAGTCCCAGTTGGTAATACATTTATTTACCCTATTGCAGGCTATTCTAAGCAAATTAAATCTATTGATGAACTTGCTGATGGCTCACAGGTCGCTCTGCCTAATGACCCAACGAACTTAGGTCGTTCATTACTGTTACTGCAACAACAAGGTTTGATTAAGTTAAAAGATGGCACAGGTTTAATGCCAACTGTTTTGGATGTTATTGAAAATCCTAAAGGCTTAAAATTTGTTGAGCTAGAAGCACCGCAATTACCACGAGCTCTTGATGACCAAAAAATTGCTTTAGCGATCATCAATACCACTTGGGCTAGCAGTGCAACACCAAAACTGACTCCAGCAAAAGATGGTCTGTTTGTTGAAGATAAAGATTCTCCATACGTGAATATTATTGTCACCCGTGAAGACAATAAAGATAGCGAGAATGTGAAGAAGTTTATCCAAGCATATCAATCTAATGAAGTTGCAGAAAAAGCTAACGAAGTTTTCGATGGTGGTGCAGTTAAAGGCTGGTAATCTTTCCTCTTAAAAAGAAAGCGTATAAAATACTAGGCGGCTTAATGCTGCCTAGTATTTTTGTATTATGAATACCGATAAAATAAATAATGAATGCGCTACCACAGATAATAAAAAGGTCGAATTTATGAGATTGTTTTTACTCACCCTAGCGGCATTTATGCTAGCTGGGTGTGGAATTAACCAATACACCAGTCCAAGTATGAATAAGGGGTTTTCGAGTATGAAGATATCGAAACCCGTACCAAAAGCGACTAAAGAAGAAGATGTCAGCGCAGAAAAAATTAAATTAATGAATAGCCCTGAGGAATTACTGGGTATGCCATTCAAAGATTTAGGCGTTGTCTCCGGTGAAGACTGTAGAAAAAACGCTAAGAGTCCCCCAGCTAATCTTGATTCTGCAAAGAATAGCATGTTAACCCAAGCCGCTTATATTGCTGCCGATGCAGTACTATTACATCAATGCCAAACGTCGACTGCTCCAGGCTGCTACCAAGCAACCGTATGTGAAGGCAGCGCGCTTAAAATTGTCGAATAATATATTTATGCAATCTTTTCAATTTAATATTATCGGGCATATCGAATCCCCCTATAAAGAAAAGTTTGCCATCCCTCGCCAACCTGGATTAGTCCAGGGCGGCTTTGGACGTTTACATTTACATTCGCCATTTAATGACCCTAATGGGGTTCGTGGACTAACTCAGTTTAGCCATATTTGGGTTTTATTCGTTTTCCATCAAACAATGAGTGGAGGATGGAAACCGTTGGTTCGCCCACCACGCTTAGGTGGAAATGATAAAATGGGCGTATTTGCAACACGTTCAACTTTCCGACCTAATCCTATCGGAATGTCATTAGTTGAGCTGAAAGGTGTTTCAACTGAAAATAACCAAGTCATACTTGAACTTGGTAGCCTTGACTTAGTCGACGGTACGCCCGTGATCGATATCAAGCCCTACCTTCCTTTTGCCGAAGCCATTACCACAGCAAAAGCGGGATATGCTCAAGATGCACCATCCGATAATATGCAGGTTATTTTCAGCCCTTTAGTGCAAGAAGAATTAATTAAATATCAGGCTAACTATCCTGGGCTTGCAATATTTATTGAACAAGTACTGATGCAAGATCCCCGCCCTGCCTATAAAAAACAATCAAATGAAGCCCGTGATTATGCAGTTCATTTATTAGATTTTAATGTTCGTTGGCGAGTCATTGATAATGTCACTGAAGTATTCGCGATCGAACGTAACGAAAAAACGCTTTAACCTCTTTTGACAAATCCTTGTCACTGGTAGACTAGCTCTTTATTCCGCTGCTTAGCAGCTTTAAATTATTGGGTGAGTACTGACTTACCATAATTTGTTGTTCTAATGGAACCTATACAATGCGTACTAGCAAATATCTGCTCTCAACTCTAAAAGAGACCCCTGCGGATGCAGAAGTTATCAGCCATCAGCTGATGCTGCGTGCAGGAATGATCCGTAAACTTGCTTCTGGTCTGTATGACTGGCTACCCACTGGCGTACGTGTACTACGTAAAGTAGAAAACATTGTTCGCGAAGAAATGGAAAATGCAGGTGCTATCGAGGTATCTTTACCCGTAGTTCAGCCCGCTGATTTATGGCAAGAAAGTGGGCGTTGGGAACAATACGGTCCTGAGTTGCTACGCTTTGTTGATCGTGGAGAGCGTCCATTTGTTCTGGGTCCAACCCATGAAGAAGTTATCACTGATTTAGTGCGTAACGAAATCACTTCATATAAACAATTACCTTTGAATTTATTCCAAATTCAAACAAAATTCCGTGATGAAGTACGCCCACGTTTTGGTGTGATGCGTTCACGCGAATTTATCATGAAAGATGCCTACTCTTTCCATACCAGCCAAGAGTCATTGCAAGAAACTTATGATGCAATGTATGAAGCCTACAGCAAAATTTTCACGCGTATCGGCTTTGATTTCCGTGCAGTACTCGCTGATACGGGCTCAATTGGTGGAAATGCATCCCATGAATTCCAAGTCTTAGCGCAAAGCGGTGAAGATGATGTCGTTTTCTCTACTGAATCTGATTTCGCCGCAAATATCGAGTTTGCTGAAGCCGTTGCACCAAACGTCCAGCGTGCTGCTCCTAGCGAAGAGATGCACTTGGTTGATACACCAAATGCAAAAACCATTGCTGAATTGGTCGAACAATTTAATTTACCGATCGAAAAAACCGTCAAAACGCTGATTGTTCACGCGAAGAAAGATTCTGGTCATACTTTAGTTGCCCTATTAATTCGTGGCGACCATGAACTGAACGAGATCAAAGCTGAAAAACATCCGTTAGTCGCTAGCCCATTACAGTTCGCAACGGAAGAAGAAATTCGCCAAGCTATCAATGCCGGCCCGGGTTCTTTAGGTCCAGTCAATATGCCACTGCCAATTGTTATCGACCGCAGTGTCGCGGTAATGAGTGACTTTGGTGCCGGTGCAAATATTGATGGTAAACATTACTTTGGTATTAACTGGGAACGAGACTTACCATTACCAGAAACTTACGACCTGCGTAATGTTGTGGTTGGCGATCCAAGTCCGGATGGCAAAGGCACACTATTAATTAAGCGTGGTATTGAAGTCGGTCATATCTTCCAGTTAGGTACTAAATACTCAGAAGCGATGAAAGCTTCAGTGCAAAACGAGGAAGGTCATAACCAAATCGTCACGATGGGTTGCTATGGTATCGGTGTTACTCGTATCGTTGCAGCAGCTATCGAGCAAAGCCATGATGACCGCGGTATCAT
Organism: Providencia sp. PROV210; assembly: GCF_028479445.1. Classification (NCBI taxonomy): domain Bacteria; kingdom Pseudomonadati; phylum Pseudomonadota; class Gammaproteobacteria; order Enterobacterales; family Morganellaceae; genus Providencia; species Providencia sp. PROV210. The sequence goes on along the minus strand of NZ_JAMPNQ010000015.1, from coordinate 273,558 downwards.
ATGGTCAGATGCTATCGCACCTTTCCAAGTTGCGATTCTACCAATGAATATGCACAAATCTTATCGCGTGAAAGAAGTTGCAGAAAAACTCTATGCCGACCTGAAAGCTCAAGGTATTGACGTGATTTTTGATGACCGTAAAGAGCGTCCGGGTGTGATGTTTGCCGATATGGAATTAATTGGCGTTCCATACACTATTGTTATTGGCGACCGTAACTTAGATACCAACCAAGTAGAATATAAATCACGTCGCAGTGATGATAAAGCACTGGTTGGTTTAGATAATGTTGTTAGCTTCTTAAAAGAAAAATTAGCGACAAATTTGCGTAAATAATTACCAAAATTGTCTCTATAACAAAAGGCTCAGAATTCAGTATTCACTGGTTCTGAGCCTTTTTTATTCATCAATATATTAATGAATTAAGATTATTTGCAAGACGCCGAAGGGTCAAACTTGATTTTACCTGTAGGGACAAGCGCAGAATCAAACTGTCCATCTTCCATTGATGGGCGAATTGTATAATAACCATCAACTTCGACATAAACTGGGGTACCGCCATCAACCCCCGTTTCACCATATGCTCTCTCTAGCTCAATACCTGAAGTCGCATATTTGCGTCCAGTTTCACACTCAGTAAAAATAGCTGCATCCGCCATATAACGGTATTCACCAATTTTTTTGCTCGGTGTCACTTTCCCTAACGTATAATTCATGGCGCTTTCAATTCGCTCACCATTAATATCAAGTAGAGTTACCGAGTTATTATCAGCCGCTTTAGCAAAATAAGAACGCTCAGCCTGAGCATTAGTCAACGTCAGCATATTTCCATTTGCCGACCAATTTCCTGTTTCATGAAATATTTGATTGCCATTTTTGGTTTCTAAATAGAGCAACTGTTCAACATAGCTACCATCTGGATTAACTAATAGAGTTGCTTCAATACCCGAACAATCGGCACAAGGGATCAAACCACTATAAACATTATCGACTGAGGCTGACTCAACTTCACTGACACCACTTTGGCAGCCGGATAAAGCAATTGAACCCGCGGCAATAAACGCTAATAAAAAAACTTTTTTCATTGTAATTCCCTTAAGATCATTCATGTATGACTGTTCAAACCCAAAATACATCATATCATCTCAAATAATAAAAAATGGGGTGCCTAAAAAATTTAAATTGCTCAAATAAGATACCAAGCACATTAGATTGGTGAATAAGAATTTTCTTTTTCCTGCACCTCTGATTATAGTTATTAAATTACTATGCTATTATCGAGTTAAGCACTTTTTTACTCAGTTCTTTTTGCTTAGTATATTGAGGCTTAGTACATTGATGCTTAGTACAACATGTTCAAGGCGGCAATAACCGCCACTAACTCAGTGGTGAGGGAATATGTCTACAGATAATGAATATCAACCAATCAATTGTGATGATTACGAATATCTAGAAATCGCATGCCAACGTCAATTAAAACTGCAAGTTCAGTTAAATGACGGCGAGAATATTGAAGGGCAAGCCAGTGATTTGCTCCTACGAAAAAAAATTGAGTACCTTGTCCTGATCACTCAGGAAGGAACCAAGGAGCTTAGGCTGGATTATATTAACTCCTTCAGTCATCCTGAAATCGGCACAATCGTTGTCGACCAATCTCATTAATACTCGTACTGAGTTTCTTCTATGCCCCTTATGATAGTCACAGTCATAAGGGGTTTCTCATTTAATAATCAAATAAACTAAATGTACTCATCCCTATTTGACCAAAATTCAGAATGTTGCCAATCAATTGCAATGCCCTCATCTTGATCATTAATCAAACCATCTGAAGTAATAAAACAGCCTACAGCGCTAATTAGCACATCGTTATAGTAGATTAATGGTGTACGCTCACGCATCCATGGGGCAACACCAAGTTCTTGCCAAAGTTTTTTACTACTTCGAGAATGGGTTCTGCCAACAATGTTATGTGAACCTTGCAAACCAAAACGTACGGTGACTTTCTCATCACGTCGAGGTGGCCTAATTTGTCCTTGTCCATTCATTACAATGAGATAGCCAAGGGATTCAGGCAATGCCAATGGTGCTGGATACTCCCAGTCATAGGTCATGCCCATGACACTATTTATACGTCGAACCACCCAGAGCGCACCTTGATAACGGCGAATTTCTCTATCACCCAAACGACAAATAGGTTCTGCATCTTGCCGAGCTAGAGCCACTTCCTGCCATATACGCTCTAATTGATTAAACGGGGGCATCGGTAACTGATGCAGTTTAATCCATCGGCGTAGCAAGGCATTACGTTTAGCGATGGAACATTCAACCAGCCCATCGATAAAAAGCCCGCCACGATAATCCACTATCTCATCCAGTGAATCTTGAAGCAGTTCGTCCAGCAGTGATTCCTGCTCAGCACACAATGAAGCGCTACGAGAAACGGCATTAGCAAAATGCGGCCAACGTTCAGATAATCTTGGCATAATATGTAACCGTAAAAAATTACGGTCATAGCGATCATCTTGATTACTGTCATCCTCAACCCAAGGTAGCGCATATTCTTGCATATAACGTTCTAACTCTTGGCGAGAAATGTCTAATAGTGGTCGCAATAAATAAGTATTCCCGCGAGTCGCATCAAATGGTTGTGACTCCCGCATGGCAGATAATCCGGCAGGACCACTTCCCCGCTTCAATGCTAATAAAAATGTTTCAGCTTGATCATCTAGATGCTGAGCAGTAACAATAATTTCATTTTGAAGCAATTCGTCACGATAAGCTTGATAGCGTGCATCTCTTGCCGCAGCCTCAACTCCGTTGTTAGACGCATCAACCGTAACATGGTGACAAACAAAAGGGATATTCCATTGTTCACAAAGTTCTGCACAATGCATTTCCCATTTATCTGCGCGCATATTCAAGCCATGGTGAACATGTATAGCGCGAACTTGTAATGAAGGAAAGTGGCTTTGTTTTAGCTGATAAAGGGCATGTAACAACACGGTTGAATCAATACCGCCACTAAATCCAACTAAAATTTTTCGATGATCCCCTATCTTGCTTAAAATCTGCTCTAGGATGATCTGTGAAGATTTAGCCATGACTTACCCTTATACAAATGAATTACTATTAATTTTACTTCCTACTAGCAAGTAGGTCGAAAAAATATAATAAAAAACGGGAGTTGGTAAACCAAACTCCCGTTTTAAATTCAATAGATTACTAATCAGCAGTAACCGTAACCCATCAAACGTTGATAGCGACGATTTTTCAATGCTTCAGTATCTAAAGTATCTAATTCTTCAAGATCTTGAACAATTTGTGCCTTTAGAGACTCTGCAATTGCATCGTAATTACGGTGAGCACCACCAAGAGGTTCTGGAATAACGTTATCAATTAATTTTAACTCTTTCAAACGACCCGCAGTGATCCCCATAGCATCAGCGGCTAATGGCGCTTTATCTGCACTTTTCCACAGAATGGATGCACAACCTTCTGGAGAAATAACAGAGTACGTACTGTATTGCAGCATATTCACTTTATCACCAACACCGATAGCTAATGCACCACCGGAGCCGCCTTCACCAATGACCGTACAAATAACAGGTACTGATAAACGTGACATTTCACGCAGGTTGCGTGCAATAGCTTCCGATTGTCCACGTTCTTCCGCACCGACACCAGGGTAAGCCCCTGGAGTATCAATAAAGGTGATAATCGGTAAGTTAAAACGCTCAGCTAATTCCATCAGGCGCAATGCCTTACGGTAACCTTCAGGTGCTGGCATACCAAAATTACGACGAATTTTCTCTTTAGTTTCGCGACCTTTTTGGTGACCAATAACCATAACTGGACGACCATCTAAACGCGCGATCCCACCAATAATTGCTTTATCATCCGCGTAGGCGCGATCACCGGCTAACTCTTGGAAATCCGTGAATATACGAGGGATATAATCCAAAGAGTATGGGCGACGTGGGTGACGAGCGAGCTTAGCGATTTGCCAAGCGCCCAGATCAGAGAAAATTTTACGTGTCAGTTCGACACTTTTTTCACGTAAACGAGCAACCTCTTCATCTAGGTTGACTTCGATATTATTCTCTTGACGGCTGAGTGCAGTTAGGGAATCGATTTTCGCCTCTAATTCAGCAATCGGCTGTTCAAAATCAAGAAAGTCCAGACTCATAATATTCCTATTTTAGTCAAATTCTAATTCTACCTGCTCATTACCCAGCAGAGTTCGAAGGTCGTTCAGAAGGGGATCCACGGGTGTCACACGCCAAACAACGCCAAACTTAAGTTTAGCTCTGGCATCATCCTTCTGATAATACAAATGAACCGGGATCGTCCCTGAACGGTGAGGTTCAAGGGCGCTACGAAGCCGATTCAATAATTGATCGTTAATTTGTTTATCTGACAGTGATATCGCAAGAGCTCGAGCATACTTTTCCCTTGCTTCTCCAATATCCATTAATTCGCGCACTGTCATTTTATTACCACCGTTGAAATCATCAAAGCTGACCTGACCGGTGGCAATTAATATATTATCTTTTTCCAACATATGTTGGTATTTATCCAGCGCATCTGAAAATAACATAATATCCAGACGACCGGAACGATCATCAAGGGTGCAAATCCCAATTCTGTTTCCACGTTTCGTGGTAATAACTTTCGCTGAGAGCACTAAACCTACCACAGTTGTCACTTGACCACGAGGGGTTGGGTTCACATCTTTCAATCTCAAGCCATTAGTATAACGCTCAATCTCGCTTAAGTAGCGCGTTATTGGGTGCCCTGTCAAATATAAGCCCAGAGTTTCACGTTCCCCCTCAAGCACGACTTGCTCTGGCCATTTAGGTACGCTGGCATACGAGCTTTCAACTTGTTCAGGGGCTTCCGCTAATACGCCGAACATATCTCCTTGCCCGATAGCTTCTGCTTTCGCATGCTGGTCTGCGGCTTTTAATGCATCTTCAAGAGAAGACATTAGAGCCGCACGATGTGGACCTAAATGATCAAAAGCCCCCGCCATGATCAGTTTTTCCATCACACGGCGGTTGATCTTCTTGATGTCCACTCGAGCACAAAGATCAAAGATTTCCTTGAAGATCCCACCTTGCTGACGAGCTTCAATGATCGCTTCAATTGGGCCTTCACCGACCCCTTTGATAGCACCGATACCGTAAACTATCTCACCTTCATCATTCACATGGAAGTGATATAAGCCACTATTGATATCTGGTGGTAATACTTTTAAGCCCATCCGCCAGCATTCATCGACTAGCCCAACCACTTTTTCGGTATTATCCATATCCGCAGTCATTACTGCCGCCATAAACTCAGCGGGATAATGGGCTTTTAACCATAATGTCTGGTAAGAAACTAATGCATAAGCAGCTGAGTGAGATTTGTTAAATCCATAACCGGCAAATTTCTCTACCAAGTCAAAGATTTTCATCGAAAGCTCGCCATCTATGCCATTTTTAATAGCACCATCTTTGAAAACAGAGCGCTGCTTCGCCATTTCCTCAGGTTTCTTTTTACCCATAGCACGACGCAGCATATCCGCCCCGCCGAGGGTATAACCCGCTAATACCTGAGCAATCTGCATAACCTGTTCTTGGTACAAGATAATACCATAAGTTGGCTCTAGAACAGGTTTTAATGATTCATGCTGCCACTTCACATCAGGATACGATATTTCTTCACGACCATGTTTACGGTCAATAAAGTTATCCACCATCCCTGATTGCAGTGGACCTGGGCGGAATAATGCCACAAGGGCAATCATGTCTTCAAAGGAGTCTGGCTGTAGTCGCTTAATCAGATCTTTCATGCCGCGGGATTCTAATTGGAATACCGCCGTCGTTTCTGATCGCTGTAGCATATCGAAGCTTTTTTTATCTTCCAATGGAATAGCTGCGATATCAATCGGTTCTAAGTTTTTCTTCGCGCGTCGAGCATTGATCATTTCCAATGCCCAGTTAATGATGGTTAAAGTACGTAACCCTAGGAAGTCAAACTTAACCAAGCCCGCATATTCGACATCGTTTTTATCAAATTGCGTAACGGGGTTGTTTCCTTCTGCATCACAATATAGCGGTGCAAAATCAGTAATTTTAGTAGGGGCAATGACTACCCCACCCGCATGTTTACCCGCATTTCGAGTCACACCTTCAAGCTTGCGCGCCATATCAATCAGCGCTTTAACTTCTTCATCCGCTTCATAAATTTCAGGGAGTTGAGGTTCAACCTCAAACGCTTTTTCCAGCGTCATCCCTGGATCCGGTGGGATTAATTTAGAGATTCTGTCGACAAAACCGTACGGATGCCCTAGTACACGTCCCACATCCCGGATAACCGCTTTCGCAGCCATGGTACCAAAAGTAATAATCTGGGATACGGCATCACGCCCATACATTTGAGCTACGTGATCAATCACTTGGTCACGTTTTTCCATGCAAAAGTCCACATCGAAGTCAGGCATAGAAACCCGCTCAGGGTTTAGAAAACGTTCAAACAGTAAATCTAATTCTAATGGGTCTAAGTCTGTAATTTTCAGTGCATAAGCGACTAAAGATCCCGCACCGGAACCTCGTCCTGGCCCTACAGGTACGCCATTATCTTTTGACCATTGGATAAATTCCATCACGATCAGGAAGTAGCCGGGGAATCCCATTTGGTTGATAACATTCAGCTCAATATCCAAACGTTCATCATATTCAATCCGTTTTACCGCCCGCTCTTTTTCATCTGGGAATAAAAATTCTAACCGCTCTTCGAGCCCTTTTTTCGAGCACATGACCAGATAGTCTTCGGTTTCCATATCCCCTGTGGGGAATTTAGGGAGAAAATACTCGCCAAGACGGATAGTGACGTTACAGCGCTTAGCAATCTCTACACTATTTTCTAACGCTTCTGGGATGTCAGCAAATAGCTCACACATCTCTTCTTCAGAACGTAAGTATTGCTGAGGACTATAATTTTTCGGACGTTTAGGATCAACAAGAGTAAAGCCATCATGAATTGCCACACGAATTTCGTGAGCATCAAAATCACGGCTCTCGATAAAACAGACTTCATTCGTGGCTACAACAGGCAACCCGCGCAGCGTCGCTAATTCTATAGCTGCATGTAAATAACTCTCTTCGTCAGGTCGACCCGTTCTAATTAATTCGAGGTAGTATGAACCGGGAAAGTGTGTTTCGTAGAACTCGATGCATTCATCGACTAGCGCTTGGTTTCCTCGCAGTAAGAACTGCCCCACATCCCCTTTACGGCCACCAGAAAGGAGAATTAGCCCTTCTTTATGCTTCACAAGCCAATCACGATGGATTGTCGGACCAATGGCGCCATAGCCTTTTTGATACGCTTCTGAAATCAATAATGTAAGATTTTGGTAACCTTCATTATTGCGAGCCAGTACAGTTAAATGGGCAACATCGTCACCAAGCTGCTCACTTTCCATGTAGAAGTCAGCACCAATAATTGGCTTAACACCCGCACTATGCGCCGCACCATAAAATTTCACTAACCCACATAGGTTAGTAAAATCGGTGATGGCAAGCGCAGGCATGCCCATTTCAGCCACTTTTTTGACCAAAGGACCGGTTTTAGCCAGTCCATCGATCATGGAATAGTCGCTATGAACGCGTAGATGAATAAAACGAGGAGAAGCCATTAACCTGATACCTATTTTTTAACTGACTATTTAATGTCTAACGCTCGTCGTACTGGCGCGAAGCTTTTGCGGTGAAACTCAGTCGCTCCAAATTGAGCTAGCTTTTCTAAGTGATAAGCGGTTGGATAACCTTTATGTTTAGCAAATCCATATTCAGGGAATACTTTATCTAATTCCACCATTTCCCTGTCTCTCACTACTTTAGCAAGAATGGATGCTGCGCTAATTTCCTGCACTAAACTATCTCCCTTCACGACTGCTTGGGATGGCATTGATAATTTGGGACAACGATTTCCATCAACTAAAACAAACTCCGGCGTGATAGATAGCCCAGCAACGGCTCTTTGCATGGCTAGCATAGTTGCATGCAGAATATTTAACTCATCAATTTCATTTGGTTCCGCTCGTCCAATGCACCAGCAGAGCGCTTTTTCTTTGATTTCATCAAACAGTTTCTCACGTTTTTTTTCTGTGAGTTTTTTTGAGTCTGCTAAGCCTTCAATGGGGTTGTTCGGATCAAGAATAACAGCGGCAGTCACAACCGCACCGACTAACGGTCCGCGACCCACTTCATCAACACCAGCAATTAAGTTGGCTTTTGGGTATATAAATTCCATTAATTTCTAACCAAATCTAGTACTGCATCAGCCGCTTGCTTATCCGCATCACAGCGGATCAACTGATGTAATTGTAAGAAAGTCTGCTTCAATGCGTCCACTTGCTCTCCCCCTTCTAATAAGGGAAGTAATTGAGCAGCAAGCTGTTCTGGTTGGCACTCATCTTGAAGCAATTCTTTAACGATTTCCTTTCCTGCCAATAAATTAGGCAAAGAAACATAGGGGGTTTTAACTAAACGCTTAGCTAACCAAAACGTGAATGGCTTCATTCGATACCCAACAACCATCGGACATTTAGTCAACATGCATTCTAATGCAGCAGTACCCGATGCTAACAAGGTAGCATCAGCAGCCATCATCGCATCTCGCGCTTGCCCATCTAAAATATGAACGTTAAGTTCTGGGGCAACCTGCTGTTTTATCTCATCGAATTGCTGACGCCTTTTTTGATTAACCAACGGAACCACTATCTGTAAATCAGTAAAGTGGTTACTTAAAAGTGTAGCGGTTTTTAAAAAATCAGCACTGAGCATTTCCACTTCAGAATGGCGGCTTCCCGGTAATAAGGCTAAACACTTGCTGGTAGCCGGAATATTTAAACGTTCTCGTGCTGCTTGTTTATCAGGATTGAGTGCAATTGCATCCGCCATTGTATGCCCGATAAAACGACAAGGGACATCAAAACGATCGTAGAAAGCTTTTTCAAAGGGTAAAAAAGCCAGGACTAAATTTGTCGAACGACCAATTTTAAATACTCGCTTTTGACGCCATGCCCATACGGATGGGCTGACATAATGAATAGTTTTAATGCCTGTCGATTTCAATTTACCTTCAAGGGTAATATTAAAATCCGGTGCGTCGATTCCAACAAAGACATCAGGCTGTAATTCAGTAAAACGCTGAGTTAAATCTTTACGAATAGACAATAGGCGAGGTAAACGACCGAGGACTTCAACAATCCCCATGACCGCCAGTTCTTCCATTTCATACCAAGCTTCACAACCTTCAGCTTGCATGAGAGGACCGGCAACACCAACAAAGCGGGCATTGGGTACTTGCTGTTTTAATGCACGAATCAATCCGGCACCTAAGATGTCGCCAGACGTTTCTCCGGCAACAAGGCCAATAGTAAGTGGGCGGTTGCTATTCACCAAAATTCGCTCCTTATTAAAGGCCTAATCTCATTTTTCATCTGTAACAACAAAAATTAACGAATAATTCCGCGTTTAGACTGTGCTGATTCTTCAAGGAAATCACTAAACACTTTGACGTGTTCATCGGTTTTTGCCATTTCTGCAATTTCTTCTCGCGCTTCTTCTAAAGATTTCCCTGAACGATATAACGTTTTGTACGCATTACGAATTGCATGCAGGGATTCTTTTTCAAAACCACGACGCTTAAGACCTTCTAGGTTTAAGCCGAATGGTGTTGCATGGTTACCTTGTGCGATAACATACGGAGGTACGTCTTGAGCAACCCCAGAACATCCACCCACCATAACGTGAGCGCCAATTTGGCAAAATTGATGCACTGCGGTCATGCCACCAATAATGGCGAAATCACCTAATGTGACGTGACCACCTAAAGTTCCGTTATTAGCAATAATACAGCGGTTGCCAATAATGCAATCATGAGCAATATGGACGTTAACCATCAATAAGTTGTCATTACCAATCTTAGTGAGATCACCACCTTGGGTGGTTCCTCGATGGATAGTCACACTTTCACGAATACGGTTTCTGTCACCAATCTCTACGCGTGTTGGCTCGCCTTGGTATTTCAGGTCTTGGTTAATTTCACCAATAGAAGCAAATTGAAATATCACATTGTCACGGCCAATTTTGGTGTGCCCATTAACGACAACATGCGATTTCAGCTCGGTACCATCACCAATTTCAACATTAGCGCCGATATAGCAAAAAGGGCCAATATGAACATTGGCTCCAATAACAGCTCCATCTTCTACAATAGATGAGGGATGAACATAGGCAGTTTTGTCAATCATATCAGACCTCACGGCGACGGGCGCACATCATTTCTGCTTCGCAGGCCACTTCTCCATCAACTTTTGCAACACCTTTAAAACGAGCAACACCGCGACGTTCTTTGATAAATTCAACTTCCAGGATCATTTGATCTCCTGGCAGAACGGGACGTTTAAAGCGTGCATTATCTATTGCTGCGAAATAATACAATTCACCAGGCTCCAATTTTCCTACACTTTTAAATGCAAGGATACCTGTTGCCTGAGCCATTGCTTCTAAAATTAAAACACCCGGAAAGATTGGTTTGCTAGGAAAGTGTCCCTGAAAAAATGGCTCATTAAAGGAGACATTTTTTACCGCGCGCAAAGATTTACCTTCTTCGAAATCCAAAACACGGTCAACCAAAAGGAATGGGTAACGGTGCGGAAGTAGTTCTAAAATTTCTTCAATATTCAGAGTATGATTATCACTCATCGAAATACTCTTCCTGTCTATTAATACAATCTAATTAATGAATCGGCCTGCTTTGACCCTATAAAGGACCAACAGGCAGGCCGGAAAAAACGTAACTCTAAAGCTATTTTAGCCCGAATTACCAAATGATTACTGTTTTTTTTGATTTTGGCTATCTAATTCACGTTCCAGTGTTTTTAGACGCTTATTCATCTCATTGATATTTAAAACTAAAGCAGCAGTTTTTCGCCAAGTTTTATTAGGTTGTAAAGGAATACCTGAAGAGTAAACTCCCGGTTCAGTGATTGGTCGCATAACCATTCCCATTCCTGTTACGGTAACCTTGTCACAAATTTCCATGTGACCATTGATAACACTGGCTCCGCCAATCATACAATAGCGACCAATTTTCAAACTACCGGCCATGATAACACCACCAGCAACTGCGGTATTATCGCCTATTGTTACATTATGCGCAATTTGGCACTGGTTATCGATAATAACCCCATTGCCAATGACTGTGTTATCTAATGCGCCACGGTCAATCGTTGTACAAGCACCAATTTCGACGCGGGATCCAATGATCACAGTGCCTAATTGTGGAATTTTGATCCAGTAGCCACGATCATTTGCGTACCCAAAACCATCAGAGCCGATTACTGTACCTGATTGGATCAAACAGTGATCACCAATCTCAACATCATGATACACACTGACATTGGCCCATAAACGAGTACCTGCGCCAATTCGTGTATTTTTACCAATAAAGCAACCCGCGCCAATAATCACGTTATCACCCAGTGTGACACCACTTTCGATAACGGCATTTGCGCCAATTGCAACATTCTGACCCAATTGGGCATCATCAGCGATCACCGCTGATGCATGGATATTTTCAGCAGGCGCTGGCGTTGTATCCATAATTTGCGCCATACGCGCATAAGCAAGATAAGGGTTATCTACAACCAGTGCAGCAACCTTACAAGCGCTCAGATCTTTTTCAGTCAATACAACAGCCGCAGCCTGACAATCTACTAACTTGTCACTGTAACGACTATCAGATAAAAAAGTAATCTGTTGACTGTTAGCTGAATACATCGGTGCGATACCGGTGATGACGATATCGCCATCACCGTGTAACTGTGCATTCAACTGCTGAGCTAAATCAGCTAATCGAATTGAAGACATCTATTATTTAACCTGCTTTTGAACCTGACTAGTGATATCGATACCATCTTTTGCATACGCAACTGCGTTTGCATCGATAACAACATCATAGCCTTCTTTCGCAGCAACAGATTTAATAGAATCTTGGATACGGCTCAGAATTTTATTGCGCTCTTCAGATTGACGACGACGGTTGTCTTCTTCAAACTTCTGTGCTTTTTCAGCGAATTGGTCACGTTTAGTGATTAGCTCTTTTTCCAGCTTTTCGCGCTCGCTTGTGCTCATTGTCGCACCATCACGACGTAGTTTTTCTACGCGTGATTGCAGATCTTTTTCCAGATTTTGCAATTCAGTTGCACGACTTTTGAATTCACTTTCAAGCTGTTTAGCAACGGATTCACGTGCTGGCATCTTCTGGAAAATTTCACCAACGTTTACGATAGCGATTTTTTCAGCATAAGCACCCGCAGACATTGCTAAAGCAATACTCACACCCGCTGCACACAACAATTTTTTCACACTAAACTCCTTAACCCATTCTTATGGCTGGAAATTTTGGTTGCCCTCATTCAATATGAGGGCTTAGTTCGATAGAGACTGGGGACTTACCAAGTTCTACCAATATTAAATTGGAACTGTTCTGATTTATCGCCTTCGTAATCCTTAATAGGTTGCGCATAGGAGAAGACCAGAGGTCCAAGCGGCGAAATCCACTGTAAAGCAAGACCCGTAGATACACGGACATTGGTTGCATTACCGTAGTCAGGCATGCCTTTACGCCACTCTGGATTAATACTATTCCAATTGGTATCCCAAACCGTACCCGCATCCACAAACAGTGAGGTACGGATCGTATTCGCATATTTTTCGTCAATAAATGGTGTTGGTGTAATCAGCTCAAATGATGCTGTATACATTGCATTACCACCAACCGCATCGCTCGATGGGCTGCCTGGCTCTGGAACTGCCACACCATTGACCGATTTCAAGTAAACGGCTTTAGGACCAATGTTATTCGAACGGAAACCACGAATAGAGCTGGAGCCACCCGCATAGAAGTTCTCATAGAATGGCATTTGCTTACTGCCGATACCATCACCATAACCCGCTTGTGCGCGACCTAACACAACCCAAGTTTCATCATCATTTATTGGGTAATAATGTGCGGTATCAAAACGCAGTTTATAGTATTCGTTATCAGAACCAGGGACTGTAACCTTACCTGAAACGCTGGTTTTATTACCCGATGTTGGGAAGAAACCACGGTTTAAGGAGTTATATGTCCAACCAACGTTCAATGTAAAGTCATCGGCTCTAAAGCTTTCTTTATTACGACCATCTGCTGTGACAGGCGGATTTTGCCCCATTGAATCGAGGTAATCCCACATTGCGGCTTGAGCTCGCATGTCAGATAAATCGTTATGAACATAACCCGCACCAACACGGAATGAGTTATTTTCATTGAATGGGAAACTTAAGAAGCTATCAAGACCATAGGTTTTGTTGTTATAGCCTGATAAATCCGCATCTTTAGCGCTAAAGTCGTTATAGAAAATACGCCCACCCAAACTCACCCCGTTAACGGTGAAGTAAGGGTCAGTCATTGAAAATTCTACGTTGGTTGAGTAGTCGTTTCGGCTCGCGTTAATACCAACCGCATTACCTGTACCTAACCAGTTATCCTGAGTCACACCGACTTGGAAACTCACGCCACTTTCAGTACCAAAACCAACACCAAAGTTCATAGAACCCGTGTTACGCTCTTTAACTTTATAAATGACATCAACTTGGTCAGCACTGCCAGGAATACGTTGAGTTTCAACATCTACCGTTTCAAAGAAACCTGTACGATTCAGACGTTCTTTACCTAATTCGACAAGATCATTACCTAACCAAGCACCTTCCATCTGACGCATTTCACGGCGTAAAACAGAATCCTTACTGGTATCGTTACCTTGGAAACGAATTTGGCGAACATAGAAACGGTTACCAGCATCCACATTGACATGCAACTTAACCGTTTTATCTGCATCATTAATTTCAGGCTGAGTCATTACACGCGGATATGCGTAGCCATAGCGACCAAACAGATCTTTAATCTTGTTTTCCATCTGAGTCACTTGAGCACCGTTGTATAATTCACCCGGTGTAATCGTGATTAACTCTTTGATGTCCGCTAAATGCTCTGCCGTATTACCATTAACTTCAACTCCGGAGATTTTGTATTGATCCCCTTCAGTAATATTAATTGTAATATAAATATCTTTTTTGTCTGGCGTCAGGCTCACTTGAGTGGAATCGATATTAAAACGGGCATAACCACGATCAAGATAAAAACTGCGTAAAGTTTCTAAGTCACCCGCCAGTTTTTGCTTCTGATACTTTTGGTCAGCCGCTAAGTTCCACCAAGGCACATCGTCACGTAATTGGAGTTTATTCACCAATTCTGCGGTTGGATAATTTTTATTACCCACAATGTTGATCTGCTGAATTTTTGCAGATACGCCTTCAGAGAACACAAATTTTAAATCGACACGGTTACGTGGCAATGGAGTTACCACCGCTTTTACTGTCGCATTATATTTACCAACGCTGTAGTAAAAGTCTTCTAAACCTTTCTCTATATTCGCAATTTTAGTGCGGTCTAATGCTTCACCCACACGGACATTTGATGCTTCCAAGTTCTGCTTCAGCATGTCATCTTTTACAGATTTATTGCCTGTAAAAGTGATACTTGCGATGGTTGGTCGTTCTTTAACTTGAACGATCAGCGTGTTTCCATCACGCAGGACCCTAACATCTTCGAAGTTACCAGTAGAGAATAATGAACGGATTGAACGACTAATATCGTCGTTATCAACTGAATCACCGACCCTAACAGGCATGTTCAATAATGCTGCACCAACGGCGACGCGTTGTAGACCTTCGAAACGAATGTCTTTAACTACGAATCCGTCTGAACCGTATGCAGTGGCGCTACCTAAAAGCAGCGACGCTATGAGCAACTTTTTCATCGCCATCGTTGTTATGCGTATTCCTTACTGGTCCCAAGCTTTCAAAAATTAGAAGCGAGAGAAATCATTAAAAAGTGCAAGTCCCATTAACAGAATCAATGCCATTGCACCTATCCGAAAACTAAAGTCTTGAACTCGCTCAGACACTGGGCTTCCCTTAATTTTTTCAATTAATAAGAAGAGTAAGTGCCCCCCATCTAACACAGGCAATGGAAATAAATTGATGATGCCTAGGTTTACGCTAATCAGCGCAATAAACATCAAATAATATACCAAGCCTGATTCAGCCGAAACCCCCGCGCCTTTCGCGATAGATACCGGACCACTCAAGTTATTGAGTTTGACATCCCCAACAACTAATTTACCCATCATATTGACTGTCAGTTTCATTAACTGCCAAGTCTTATCGCTAGCTTGAAATAGCGCAGATAACGGATCATACTCCTGCACCATTTTATACTCATCAGCTAACGGTAGCACTGATAATTCAACGCCAGCAAGCCCAACTTTTTCTCCTCGTTTTCCATCTTGGCTATCCGGAGTCAATGTTAAAGGCACTTGTTGCTGATTTCTTTCTACGATTAATTTCAGTGGTGTCCCCGGATTAGCCCGAATAATTTTCGTTACTGGATTCCAAATATCCAGAGCTTCTCCGTTAACACTAATAATTCTATCTCCGGGTTTTAAACCGGCACGAGCACCTGCTAAGCCTTCAGTCACTTTGAGGATGACTGGGTCTACCTTGGCAGATACTGGCATAATGCCAATCGACAAAATTGGATCTTGTTTTTCAGGATCAAATTGCCAAGAGGTCAAGTCTGCTGTTTTTGAAACTGGCTCATTATATCCTTGAGGCAAAACTTGTGCAGTAAATTCCCGATCACCAATTTTACCCACTAAGGCTAAACGAACAGAATTCCAATCAGGTGTTTCGATACCATCGATCGATTTTAGTTCCATTTTAGGCTCAAAATTTGCTTGAGCTGCAATAGAACCCGGCTTGATATCCTCGATGACGGGGCGCACGGATGGAATCCCAATCATAAACACAATCCAGTAGACAACAATAGCTAGTAAAAAGTTCGCTAGCGGACCTGCACTAATAATGGCAGCTCGTTGCCCAACTGTTTTATTGTTAAACGCAAGATGCCTACGTTCTGGTGCAACTTCACCAACACGCTCATCAAGCATTTTGACATAACCCCCTAGAGGGATCAGCGCCAATACAAACTCGGTACCGTGTTTATCGACTTTACGCCAAAGCGTTTTACCAAACCCAATAGAAAATCGCTCAACATAAACACCACAACGGCGAGCGACCCAATAATGACCAAATTCGTGTACTGTAATCAGTACACCTATTGCAATAATAAATGCCGCTAAGCTCCAAATGAATCCCATTGATATTCCTAAAGACCAAAACCGTTAAAAACTAACAAATTCAGCCCTGCAAATACCGGAATTGCGGCTGTCAGGCTGTCAATTCTATCAAGAATTCCACCATGCCCCGGAATCAAATGGCTACTATCTTTGATACCAGATTGACGCTTAAACATACTTTCGGTTAAGTCGCCAAATACAGATACTACAACAACAATAATTGATGTCACTAGTAAATAATCTGGCATGACAGGGATTGGGGCATATAAACTAAATAACCATGAGATGATGCCCGCAGTGATTAAACCACCAATCAATCCTTCCCATGTTTTACCTGGCGATACTTTTGGCGCCATTTTATTACGTCCGATGGTGCGCCCAAATGCATAAGCACCAGAATCTGCGCCCCAAACTAACAACATGACATATAAAAGCCACCACGCACCAAATGAGCTATCACTTTGATAACCAATAGTTCTTAACACCATCATTCCACAATAGAATGGAACAATCGTTAACACGCCAAATAATAAACGAAGAATGATAGACTTGCCCCATGAGGCAGAAGCTGGATAAGTCACGACAAGTAAAATCGCAGCGACCCACCAGATCAGTCCGGCCCATAAGCCATACAGAATAAGTGGCTCATGGGTTAGCATGGTCATGTCAGGTAAAGAAAATTGAATCGCCAACAACACCACTGCGAATACGGCCGCTAAACCAATACGTTTAGCTTGTGAATGCCAACCTGCGAACTGAGCCCATTCCCATGCCCCCAATGCACAGACTGCAATGACAACAAACCCGAAATTAGCCGGAGAAAGTAAAAATAAAGCTGCGATAACAATAGGTATTAAAATTACCGCAGTGAGTAAACGATACTTCAGCACATCCATCCCCTTTTATTTGACGAGTTCGTCATCTGATTCAGCCCCACCATAGCGACGCTCACGTTGACTAAAAGCATCCACTGCACTCTGAAATACTGTCTCATCAAAATCTGGCCATAACACGTTAGTGAAATAAAACTCTGCGTAAGCGACTTGCCATAATAAAAAATTACTAATGCGGTGTTCTCCACCTGTACGAATAACCAAATCTACATTTTCTTGGTCATGCATACAAATATGCTGACTAATTGCACATTCATCCACATCATCGATAGAAAGCTCACCACGACTGACTTTGCCATAAACTTGTTTGACGCTGTTAACAATATCCCATCTACCACCATAATTTGCTGCGATGTTTAGCTGTAATCCCGTATTGTCTGCAGTTAACGCTTCCGCTTTATCAATTCTTTTTCTTAACGTTTCACTAAAACGGCTAACATCACCAATAATTTTGAGTTTTACATTATTTTTATGGAGATTTTTAACTTCGTTATCTAATGCAAAAACAAACAGATCCATCAACGAACTCACTTCTTTTTCTGGTCTTTTCCAGTTTTCGCTGCTGAATGCGTAAAGAGTGAGTGAACTAATTTTATTCTTTACCGCAAAACGCACAGAACTACGTACAGATTCAACACCTGCTCGATGACCAGTAATTCTGAATTTTCCTCTCTGTTTAGCCCATCGTCCATTACCATCCATTATGATAGCAACATGCTTCGGCATCATAGATTCAGAGAGATTTTCACCACTAGAGTTCATTAAATGTTAATCCTTGTCTGTACTACTTGGAAATCCGGCTCAATCATAACGCTTATGATTACATTTGCTGATAAGACACATCCTTTAATTTGAAGACTGCTGATATTGTCTCTATTTTTCAACATAGCCACACATATTAAAGATATATTATAGTTATCAGCAACTAAATAAATCACATATCAAGATTAAAATTCTTGAGAAATGAGTTGAGTTGTTTCACGACGAGCACAAGCATCGATTTCTAAGACCTCATCAATGGATGCTGGTTCCGAAAAATGAAGTTTATCCATAATCTTACGATTAATTTTTGCGATATCCGTAAAACGGATTTTTTCTTCTAAGAAAGCTGCAACCGTAATTTCATTCGCACCATTCAGTGCCGTTGTTGCCGCTTGGCCTTGGTGACAGGCATCAATAGCTAATTTTAGGCAAGGATAGCGTTGATAGTCAGGTTCAACAAATGTTAATGAAGATAACGTTGTAAAATCTAATGCTTTTGCACCTGAGATAATACGTTGAGGATAGGCCATGCTGTAAGAAATAGGTGTACGCATATCTGGCGTTCCTAGCTGGGCGATAACACTACCATCCCGATAACGCACCATTGAGTGAATCACAGACTGAGGATGAATAATGACTTCCATCTGTGTTTCATTAGCATTGAAGAAATAGCAAGCTTCAATATATTCCAAGCCTTTATTCATCATTGTCGCTGAATCGACCGAAATTTTACGCCCCATAGACCAATTAGGATGATTACACGCTTCATCAGGCGTCACATTATCTAGGTAAGATAATGCTGTATCTCTAAATGGGCCACCAGATCCGGTCAATACGATGCTGGAAATACCCGACTTGGTCAGATCTGCAAAGCCTAAATTTAATTGAATCTCGGTAGGTAAGCTTTGGAAAATTGCATTATGCTCACTATCAATAGGAAAGACCGTTGCATTATGTTCACGAATCGCATTAAAGAATAAACGTCCACTAGTGATCAGTGACTCTTTATTCGCTAATAATATTCTTTTTCCTTTACGGATCGCCGCCAAAGTAGGTAATAAACCTGCAACACCCGTGATAGCCGACATAACTTGATCAGCTTCATCTAACCCAGCTAGCTCAATCGCAGATTCTCGACCCGATAACACTTCAGTTTTACAATTATTTTCGGTCAGAATAATGCGTAATTCCTTTGCTGCGTGTTCATCTGCCATCGAAACATATTTTGGATTGAATTCTAGGCACTGGCTAGCCATTTCAGCCACATTTTTACCTGCAACTAAAGCAACAATTTGAAATTTTTCAGGATTTTGGCGAACAACAGAAAGTGTACTTGTACCGATTGAACCTGTAGAACCCAGGATAGTAAGACGTTTCATAGTGATCAGATACTCTGTATTAATTCAATACTGAGATTATATCAGCTTAGAGATAAGAAAGGATTGTTTAATAGAAATGATAAATAATAAAGCCATGCTAAAGCACACTTTTAAAAAATGTGTTCAGATGGCTTTATTATCAAGATGGATTAAAACTCCATCAACTCCGCTTCTTTTTGCGCTAATGCCTCATCAACTTTCTTGATAAAACTATCAGTCAGCTTTTGGATATCATCCTGAGAACGGCGTTCATCATCTTCACTGATTTCTTTATCTTTCAGTAAAGCTTTAACTTTATCGTTAGCATCACGACGGACGTTACGAATAGCAATACGACCTTGCTCTGCCTCACCACGAACGACTTTGATTAAGTCTTTACGACGTTCTTCAGTCAACGCTGGGAGTGGAACACGGATTACTGTACCTGCTGATGATGGATTCAGACCTAAGTCAGACGCCATAATTGCTTTCTCAATCGCTGGAGACATAGAGCGATCGAATACAGAAATTGCTAATGTACGAGAGTCTTCAACTGTCACGTTCGCTAGTTGGCGTAAAGGTGTTGCAGAACCATAATATTCAACTACGATGCCATCTAACAGGCTTGGGGACGCACGACCAGTACGAATTTTACTGATTTGACTTTTTAGTGCTTCAAGGCTCTTTTCCATACGGTCTTGAGCATCTTTTTGGATTTCGTTAATCACGTTATCAACCCTTAAGAACTTGTTATTAACGGCCGCAAAGCAGCCTCGCTTAAATTGTCTGAATTTACTTTAGATAATACATTTAAACTCAGACCATGTCTCTGAGTATTAATTGTGAGAAATCAGAGTTCCTTCATTCTCGCCCATCACAACACGACGTAACGCACCTGGCTTATTCATGTTAAAAACACGAATTGGTAGGTTGTGATCGCGAGCCAGAGTGAATGCAGCTAAATCCATAACTTTCAATTCACGCTCAAGGACTTCTTGATAATTCAAATTTTCATACAGAACGGCATCAGGGTCTTTAGCAGGATCTGAAGAGTATACGCCATCAACTTTTGTGGCTTTCAATACAACATCAGCTTCAATTTCAATGCCGCGTAAGCATGCTGCTGAGTCCGTTGTGAAGAATGGATTTCCTGTTCCCGCAGAAAAAATAACCACACGGCCATGACGTAGCAGGCTAATAGCTTCAGCCCAGCTATAGTTATCACACACGCCATTCAGTGGAATTGCAGACATTAATCTTGCATTCACATATGCTCGGTGCAGCGCATCTCGCATTGCAAGACCATTCATCACTGTTGCCAGCATCCCCATATGGTCGCCAACAACGCGGTTCATGCCAGCTTGTGCTAAACCCGCACCACGGAACAAGTTACCACCACCAATAACCACACCGACCTGTATACCCAGTTCTATAAGTTCTTTGATTTCCTGAGCCATACGATCTAAAACGCTAGCATCGATACCAAAACCTTCTGCGCCTTGTAGAGCTTCGCCACTTAGCTTAAGCAGAATTCGCTGATAAACGGGTTTTGCATTGGTTGCCATGAGTTGTGTCCTAACAGGTAATTATTGGAGTTACATATATAGAGTTATCAATAACCCTATATGACGAAAATTCATTTTATATCAATATTACACAAAATAGTTCAAGTTAAACGAAGCTAGCGCACATGTAGCTTGAAATATAAAGTGTATTAAAGAAAGGCCGCCAATTGGCGGCCCTTTTAGTTGATTACTTGCTCATTGCAGCAACTTCTGCTGCAAAGTCAGTTTCAACTTTCTCGATACCTTCACCTACTTCATAACGGATGAAGTTAGTGACTTTAGCACCTTTTTCTTTCAGTAAGTCACCAACAGATTTGCTTGGATCCATTACGAAAGGCTGGCCAGTCAGAGAAATTTCGCCAGTAAATTTGTTCATGCGACCGATAACCATTTTTTCAGCGATTTCGCGTGGTTTACCAGATTGCATTGCGATGTCTAACTGAATTTGGTGCTCATGAGCAACAACATCAGCTGGAACGTTGTCTGGGGTTACATATTCTGGCTTGCTTGCAGCAATGTGCATAGCGATATGCTTCAGCAGTTCTTCATCTGCGCCTTCAGCGGCAACTAGAACACCGATACGTGCGCCGTGCAGGTAGCTACCTACTTGTGCGCCTTCCAGAATTGCAACGCGACGAATATTGATGTTTTCACCAATTTTCGCAACTAAAGCAGTACGAGCTTCTTCGAATTTTGCTTTCAGAGCATCGATGTCAGCGTTTTTATCAGCAACAACTGATGCTAATACTTCTTTACCGAATGCTAGGAAACCAGCATCTTTAGCAACGAAGTCAGTTTCGCAGTTCAGTTCGATCAACGCGCCAGTTTTACCATCATTGAAAACTTCAGTCAGGATAACGCCTTCAGCAGCAACACGGCCTGCTTTTTTAGCTGCTTTCGCTTGACCTGATTTACGCATGTTGTCGATTGCTAATTCGATATCGCCATTAGCTTCAACTAGTGCTTTTTTACATTCCATCATACCTGCGCCAGTACGTTCGCGCAGTTCTTTTACCAATGCAGCGGTAATTCCAGACATGTGATTTATTCCTCGATATGCCTCGCGAGATTTTCCTCGCAAGGATAGTTCTGATTCACAGAAACAAAAGGGGCCTAGTAGGCCCCTTCTAACCAATATATAGCAATACCTGGTTAATAAGGGCTTTTGCCTTATTATTCAGCTTCTACTAAGCTTTCTTCTGCTTGAACAGCCAGATCTTGTGAACGACCTTCACGAACGGTGTTTGCAACAGCACCCAGATACAGTTTGATTGCACGGATTGCATCGTCGTTACCAGGGATAACGAAGTCGATACCGTCTGGATCAGAGTTAGTATCAACGATAGCGAAAACTGGGATACCCAAGTTGTTAGCTTCTTTGATAGCAATGTGTTCGTGGTCTGCATCGATAACGAACAGAGCGTCAGGTAAACCGCCCATATCTTTGATACCGCCTAAGCTGTTTTCTAACTTAACCAGTTCACGAGTACGCATCAGCGCTTCTTTCTTGGTCAGTTTGTCGAAAGTACCGTCTTGTGACTGAATTTCCAGATCTTTCAGGCGTTTGATTGACTGACGAACAGTTTTCCAGTTAGTCAGCATACCGCCTAACCAGCGATGGTTTACGAAATACTGGTCACAGCTGTTAGCAGCTTCTTGAACGGCTTCGCTTGCAGCACGTTTAGTACCAACAAACAGAATTTTGCCTTTACGAGAAGCAATTTTAGTCAACTCAGCCAGAGCTTCGTTGAACATTGGAACAGTCTTTTCCAAGTTGATGATATGAACTTTGTTACGAGCGCCGAAAATGAAAGGTTTCATTTTTGGGTTCCAGTAACGAGTCTGGTGACCAAAGTGAACGCCCGCTTGTAACATATCGCGCATGGAAACAGTTGCCATTTTATACCTCTGAATATAAGTAATTGGGGTTATGCCTCCACGAATCCCATGCTACCGACTCTAAAGCTGCGTCTAAACGCATAAGAGCACCCCGGTGCACGTGCCGATCCGTGTGTGTTATTACACAATTGAGTTTGAGTTTACGCTAATCCACTTGAACCTGAGATCTGCACCTAGCGCTCAAAAATGAACACCCAAATGAGATAAGAAGAAAAATATGGATTGCCGGCGCGCTTTATACCATAAAACAGAGTTGCAATCCAATATTTGTTGCTTTTTTCGCTGATAAAAATCGAATATGGTGTCGTGATATCACCGGAGTGATGGTCTAATTTATAGTGGTACAACAAAACAATACCTAAACTATAATCTAAAAAATGGGTTTATTCGAATTGAGAAACTCATTTTTTGCAATTTGTGCTACAAAAGGCTCAATTTGAACAAACTGAGATAGCCATGTGGCTTACCCTTTAGGCCTTGGTTGGCAACTCAACATATCTCCTACTATTTGGTAGATAGTTGGCAGAAAATGCGGTGACTGTTACCATACCGCTATCAATGGTAAAAATGTCGCAACAATTGCCCATTTCAACCGCCTTTATTTAACATGTCGCAAATTCTTGCGGACATATATGGACTGAACTCATGGCTATTATTATTAAGACTGAAGAAGATATTCAGAAAATGCGTGTTGCTGGTCGACTAGCAGCTGAAGTGTTAGAGATGATCGCTCCGCATGTAGTGCCGGGAGTCAGTACAGGTGAACTTGATCGTCTGTGCCACAAACACATTGTTGAGCAACAACAAGCGATCCCAGCCTGCCTTGACTACCATGGCTTCCCAAAATCCGTTTGTATCTCTGTCAATGATGTTATCTGTCACGGTATTCCAAGTGACGATAAAATTCTGAAAGATGGAGACGTAGTAAACATTGATGTGACCGTTATTAAAGATGAATTCCACGGCGATACCTCAAAAATGTTTATCGTAGGTAAACCTACCATTCAAGGCGAGCGCCTGTGCCAAGTGACACAAGAAAGCCTCTACCTCGCTATTCGCATGGTAAAACCGGGGATCCGTTTACGTACCATTGGTAAAGCCATCCAAGAATTCGTTGAAAAACAAGACCTATCTGTCGTTCGCGAATACTGCGGCCATGGTATTGGTAAAGGTTTCCATGAAGAGCCGCAAGTTCTGCACTATGACGCAGATGACAGCGGTGTAATTCTGCAAAAAGGGATGACATTCACTATTGAGCCTATGGTTAATACTGGGGATTACCGTATTCGTACTATGAAAGATGGCTGGACGGTAAAAACCAAAGATAGAGGCTTATCCGCACAGTATGAACATACTTTAGTGGTTACTGATAATGGCTGTGAAATTCTGACGCTACGTAAAGAAGAAGAGCCATTTATCTCAGCGGTTCTTATCAACGAATAATCATCTTCTAAGCTCCTCTTATTGGGGAGCTTGTTTCTCTGTTCATCCTTCCAGAAAAAACGTAAGCTGGTCATAATTTCTGTATGGCTATCAACACGGACAGAGAATGATGACGGCACCTTCAAACAACTACCTATCACCAACCCTATTTCACCCTTCCGATCTCGAGTTATCAACATTACGGCAACACGTTGATCAATTTGATGCGTGCCAAGAAACCGCCTTTCACCAAGGCCAAAATGTTGCGGATTTAATACATGCTCGTAGCGACTATCTTGATGCCTTATTAACCAAGCTATGGCAAGCCTACCAGTTTGATCAATACGCCGATATGTCACTCATCGCCGTCGGAGGATATGGTCGCCACGAACTTCATCCATTATCTGACATTGATATTTTGGTACTCAGTCAACAACCTTTACCTGATGAGATTGCCACCAAAGTGGGTCAATTCATCACATTCCTCTGGGATCTACGATTTGATATTGGGCATAGTGTCCGCTCACTCGAAGAATGTATCGAAGCAGGTAAAGCAGATTTAACCGTCGCGACGAACCTGATTGAGTCACGCCTAATTTGTGGCGATATCACCCTATTTTTGACATTACAAAAAACTATTTTTAGTGATGAATTTTGGCCTTCAGCCACCTTTTTTGCTGCCAAAATTGAAGAACAACAAGAACGCCATCAGCGTTATCACAGTACCAGTTATAATCTAGAACCCGATATTAAAAGTAGTCCCGGAGGCTTGCGAGATGTGCATACCTTGCTCTGGGTTGGTCGCCGTCATTTTGGTGCTACCACCGTAGATGAAATGGTTGGCTTTGGTTTCCTAACCGAGGAAGAACGCCAAGAGTTAAAAGAGTGCCTCACTTTTTTATGGAAAGTCCGTTTTGCCTTGCATCTAGAAGTCAAACGCTACGATAACCGCCTATTATTTGATCGCCAATTTAGTGTTGCGCGCGCCTTAGGCTACGATGGGGATAAAAATCAACCCGTCGAGCGTATGATGAAAGATTTCTATCGCGTTACTCGCCGAGTACGAGAATTGAATCAGATGCTCTTGCAGCTATTCGATGAAGCCATTCTTGCCTTAAATCCGGATGAAAAACCGCGCCCTATTGATGAAAATTTCCAGCTACGCGGCACTTTGATCGACGTGATTGATGAAATGCTATTTATCAAGCAGCCAGAAAGCATCTTGAAAATGTTCTATCAAATGGCTCGCTACCCAAATATCACGGGAATTTATTCCACCACGTTACGTCAGCTTCGTTTTGCCAGACGAAACCTTGAGATTCCACTATGCGAACTTCCCGAGGCTCGACGCTTATTTCTTAAAATATTACGTCATCCGAGAGCCATTAAAGGTGCATTTGTCCCTATGCACCTGCACAGTGTTCTAAGTGCCTACACACCGTATTGGAGCAATATTGTAGGTCAAATGCAGTTTGACCTATTTCATGCCTATACCGTGGATGAGCATACTATTCGGGTACTGCAAAAAATAGACAGCTTTACCCAAGAAGAGAATCGCCGAGAACATCCTCTTTGTGTGAGTGTGTACCCCAAAATTCTACAACCTGAATTACTACGCTTAGCGGCCATGTTTCATGATATCGCTAAAGGGCGTTCGGGTGATCACTCAGATCTTGGCGCTGAATTTGTATATGATTTTGCGATACAGCATGACTTTACAACCAAAGAAGCGGAACTTGCGGCTTGGCTGGTAAAAAAACATCTATTGATGTCAGTAACTGCTCAACGCAGAGATATCCAAGATCCCGATGTGATCAAACAATTTGCGGGAGATGTCAAATCGACCTCTCGCCTTAACTATTTGATGTGCTTAACTGTTGCTGATATTTGTGCCACGAATAGCACGCTTTGGAATAGTTGGAAACAGAGCCTGATCCGTGAACTCTATTTATCTACGGAGCACCAGCTAAACCAAGGCATGCAGAGTACACCCGATCTACGTGAGCGCATACGTCACCATCGCTACCAAGCGTTATCATTGTTACGGCTCTCCCCCTCTGATGAAGAGAAACTCAACGGATTATGGTCTCGTTGTCATGCGGATTATTTTCTACGTCATACCCCAACACAGCTAGCTTGGCACGCTAATCATCTTTTACAGCACGACCTTGCTCAACCGCTAGTATTAATCAGTACTCAATCAAAACATGGTGGCACCGAAATTTTCATCTGGTGCCATGATAAATCGCATCTATTTGCTGCAGTCGCGAGTGAATTAGATAGACGCAATTTAAGTATTCATAGCGCACAAATTTTCACCAACAAAGACAATATGGCAATGGATACCTTTGTGGTCTTAGAACCGAATGGTGCGCCTCTCGCTAAAGATAGATATGATCCTATCCGCAAAGCGCTGTTGTTGGCCATTCAACAACCCGAAGTCCAGCAACCAAAATCCCGCTCTATCCCCGCTAAATTGCGTCATTTTAGTGTGCCAACTAAAGTGAATTTTCTGCATTCCAATAATGAACGGCGTACCTATATGGAATTATTTGCCCTCGATCAACCGGGATTGTTAGCCAAAATAGGTCACATTTTTGCCCAAATGGAAATTTCACTATACGGTGCACGGATCACGACTATTGGCGAAAAAGCCGAAGACTTTTTTGTTCTTGCAGATAAAGACCACAAAGCTTTATGTAAAAATATGCAACAAGAGTTGTCAGAAAGGTTGACAGAAGCTATTAAATCGAAGGATAAATTATAGTGCCAACCTATTGAAGGCACTTTTTACCTGAAAGCATTCGAACTAAAGGAGAAATACAATTAATGCAGCAATTACAAGCGATTATTGAACAAGCATTTGAAGATCGAGCCTCTATTACGCCGAATACGGTCTCCCCTGCGGTGAAACAAGCCGTAATGGACACTATTGCTTTATTAGATAGCGGAAAACTGCGTGTGGCAGAAAAAATTGCAGGCGTCTGGGTGACCCATCAGTGGCTAAAAAAAGCCGTTCTGCTCTCTTTCCGTATTCATGATAATCAAGTGATTGAAGGTGCTGAAAGTCGTTATTTCGATAAAGTACCAATGAAATTTGCAGATTACGATAAAGCACGTTTTGAACGTGAAGGCTTTCGTGTCGTACCACCGGCAGCCGTGCGTCAAGGGGCTTATATCGCTAAAAACAGCGTATTAATGCCATCTTATGTCAATATTGGGGCTTATGTTGACGAAGGAACAATGGTTGATACATGGGCAACTGTTGGTTCATGTGCTCAAATCGGTAAAAATGTTCACTTATCAGGTGGCGTTGGTATTGGTGGTGTTCTGGAGCCATTACAAGCCAACCCAACTATTATCGAAGATAACTGCTTCATCGGCGCTCGTTCCGAAGTCGTTGAAGGCGTGATTGTTGAGGAAGGCTCCGTCATTTCAATGGGCGTTTATCTGGGGCAAAGTACCAAAATTTATGACCGTGAAACCGGCGAAATATTCTACGGTCGCGTTCCAGCGGGCTCCGTCGTCGTTTCTGGCAACCTCCCATCTAAAGATGGAAGCTACAGCCTATACTGCGCCGTGATCGTGAAAAAAGTGGATGAAAAAACTCGCGGTAAAGTTGGTATCAATGAATTATTAAGAAGCATTGACGAGTAATCTATTCTATTGTTCTCGTCTCACTCACCTCCCCTTACATTTTTAATGTGATAAGGTGATAACGCGAAGCTACCCCGAAGCGCATACCCGTATGCAAATCGGGTAGCCAAGTGCTACATGGTTTCATAATAAAAAAATCCTCCCTTTAAGCATAAACACCTACGCCAACCAGCCAGAGCCTTCCTGTTATATATCGATAACACCAATAATATAGCGTTTTTTATTACAAACAGAGGTTGGTCAAATGAGAGAAATCGCGCATAATATGACCGAGAGTTTACTAACCGTTATCAATAAACTGCTATGATTAGATAGTTATTTTGTAACTAATCGCTTTATAAGCAAATATGGTTTAGTAAAAACGTGATCAAGAGACCGCCTTGTTTATCGACTCAGTCCCTTACAATTAAGCGAGCTAACATGTACGACAATTTGAAGAGTTTAGGTATCAGTAACCCACAAGATATCGACCGCTATTCCCTGCGCCAAGAAGCTAACAACGATATTTTAAAAATTTATTTTCGCAAAGATAAAGGTGAATTTTTCGCTAAAAGCGTAAAATTTAAATATCCACGCCAGCGTAAGACTGTTGCTGCAACCGATGGAAGCAATAACTTCAAAGAAATTAACGAGATCAATACAAATCTACGTTATGCAATTGAAGAACTTGATCAAATTTGTCAAAACGATCAACCAGATATCGATTTAAAACACAAAATTCTCGATGATTTACGTCATTTAGAACATGTTGTTTCAAATAAGATTGCTGAGATTGAAGCGGATTTGGAAA
Organism: Providencia sp. PROV210; assembly: GCF_028479445.1. NCBI lineage: Bacteria > Pseudomonadati > Pseudomonadota > Gammaproteobacteria > Enterobacterales > Morganellaceae > Providencia > Providencia sp. PROV210. The sequence goes on along the minus strand of NZ_JAMPNQ010000015.1, from coordinate 244,917 downwards.
AACTGACTCGCAAGTAATGACCAATCCACTGCACCGTAAATAGCCATAAATCAGATCGTTTTTATCTGATAGAAAGATCGCCATTTACGGTGCAGAAATTTAGAGTAAATCACCCCAGGCTTGTACCCACGGCTTAGCAAACTCTTCAGGCGCATCAACTTCCGTTGCATCAATATACAAAATATCACCGAGACGACTGGCAGATTGCTCTGCTAGCAACTCATCAAATTGCTTTCCTGCCCCACAAAAATTATCGTAGCTACTATCACCCAACGCCACTAAACCATATTTCAGCTCAGGCTGATAACCTAATACGTCTTTAATTTCATAAAATAGAGGTGCAATTGTGTCTGGTAAGTCCCCTTGTCCAGTGGTCGATGTCACCACTAATGCAACGCCATCCCCTGCGTTATAACTTTGCCAGTCCGTTAATGTTGGCTCATCAAAAACCACCACTTCGTGGCCTTGTTGCGCTAAAATTTCTTCAGCAACTTCAGCTACCGCCAGCGAATTTCCATACACAGTTCCGACAAAAATACCTACCTTTGACATAATACCTCCCCTCTATTAAAACTTATCAAATTGCATGATTGATAACGTTAATATCTAAACTTTTGACCGTATCTAGCCACCCAAATTGTTCAATGAGCGATAACCATTGTGCATCCCAAGATGCAACCAACGATATTTGTTCTTCTGTTATGGGATGAATAAATACAAGTTGGCTAGCGTGCAACATTAAGCGTGATACACCGAAATGCTCAACAACCCCACGATTTTGGCGCAGATCTCCATGCTTACTGTCACCCAGGATTGGATGGCGCAAATGGGACATATGGCGTCTAAGTTGGTGCTTACGCCCAGTTTCTGGCTTAAGCTCTACTAAGCTAAAACGAGAGGTTTCATAGCGCCCAATAGCAACAGGGCATTCAGCGGTTACCAGTGGACGATAATGCGTCACACAATCCTGCAATTTCGGCTCTTTAGAAGCATGTTTATCTGCTATTTTATCCAGCTCTTCTAATAGTGGATAATCCAATCGTTGGGCATCTGTCACATATCCGCGTACAACAGCATGATACGTTTTTTCCATCTTATGTTGTTCAAATTGCTCCGCTAATAATCTTGCGACCTCACTCGATAAGGCGAACAATAGAACCCCAGATGTGGGTCTATCAAGACGATGAATGGGATAAACATGCTGACCAATTTGATCCCGCAAGGTCTGCATAACAAAAACGGTTTCTTTGCTATCAAGCCAACTACGGTGAACTAACATACCTGCGGGTTTATTGACGGCAACGACGAACTCATCTTGATAGATAATCTCTAACATGAATTATCCGCCTGTTACAGTAAACTGAAAATAGCTATCGAGCTCACGTAAATGGTCAAGAAACGCAATAAACTTGCCATCTTCATCATCTTTGTAAACTTCTTCAAAATAAGGGGCAATCGCAAAATTGCTCGGCAATGTTGCTCCCTGCTCAATCATTTCATTCAAACGAGGGATTAGGATCCATTGTAACCACTGTGCGGCCTCCATTGTATCTATCGCAAAAGGTTCCACACTTTCAAATGCTTCAGGGCTTGGCGGAACTTCATCCCATAAAGATTGGGCTTTCATCTCAGCTTCTAGATGCTCTAATTTCTCTAAGATGCGTTGTTCGATATTCATACTAAAACCTATTTAACTGTAATAATTCAAAATATACTGGATTTTATTGCACAATTCTGTCGAAAAGATGGGGCGATACACAATAAATGGGGCTGACCATAATAAAAAACAATATTCCAGATAAAGATGGATATTTTTATACCCTTTACTCTCTTTTATTAAAACAATTTATATTTGTTTATCTTTCATTGTACATTCAGCATTTATTATCAAATGTTTTTCTAAATGATTGGATTTTTTCATTCTTAACATAAAAATGGTTTATCTATGGGACTCTTAAAGCAGTGGCGTCAGCAAAATAAGACGTGGAAATCTTTCACTAATAAATATGTAGAATTAAAAAGAAAGATCCGAATTGCCAAGCTGCCTTCGCAAGAATATCAGCAGTATCAATCGATGTGTGAAAATTACCAAAGTTCTCGACTAGCGGCAGTGATTGATGGTGTTCCTCACTTTATTGAGCGCCCAATTAATAAATACCTGCATAAAGCTTGGAGTGGAAAACAGAAATTACTCACAGCAAGTTACACTCTCGATTTAATTGAGAAAACATTCAAACCAGAAGCTATTGAAGCGATGTTTTCAAATAATCGCTCAGGATTAACCATCGCTAATATCGAACTTAAATCCGGCGATTTTGCTCAATTAAAACTGATTTATTCCCAGTATCCACGAGAGGGTGACCTTTCTGTTCATCTACTTAATGAACTGGGTGACGAAATTTATCTAATGAGTTTTTCATTTGGTGAGAAAGGTCAGCTGTATGTGTGCTCTTTGCAAGGGCCTTCCACGGAACAGAGTGTGGAACAAGTAAAATCTATCACGAAACAAATGCATGCGATGAGACCTAAAAACCTTCTCATGTCGGCAATCTATGCTGTTGCTGCCTTTTTCCAAGTCAAATCAATCCAAGGGATTTCGAATGATAGCCATATTAAAAGCCAACATTTAAAATCAAGCTATAACACTTTCTGGGAAGAGTGTGGGGCAAGCTTAACTTCTGATGGTTGGTACCAACTTCCATTGCAAGAACCTACTCGCGATATTGAATCAGTCAAAAGCCAACGCCGTTCTGAATTTCGTAAACGTGAAGCCCTACGGGAAGCGATGTCCCAGAGTATTATCGAATCGTTGAACCAAAACTCTCGTTCAATAGACCATCAATGATAAAAAAAGTAGCCAGTTAAAACCTAACTGGCTACTTATCTATTTACCAACTTGCATCCTGCAAAACGACATCCTGCCGTCTAACATCCTGTCAAAACAATTTAGCGGATCAATTTAATCTGCTAGGTTATCCATTACCTTGTTTTTATGTATAAAAAGCCAAACAAACTTACCCTGTCCAGCCCGCTAAGAATGTATTAAATCCATTAATGAAACAACCTAGCTCTTCAAACTAAACTATCTAATAAATAACGGCGAAATCTTAAATTGATAGTAACGCCATGAAATTAAAAGTGAAATAATTATCATTTCACTGAAATTAAAAATAATTAAGCGATAGCTTAGCTAAATTGTAGGCTTAGGCTTACAGACTTTCGTCCTTTATCTCTTACCCCTGAGATGATAGTGCAGGCTTCAGTTGTTGAATAAAGCTCGCAAGATTTGTTGCAAGTACTCGCCGTTCCTTACTACCAAATTTTTCCAAAATAATTTCTCCGGTCAAATTACACATAGAAATCATGTCTAGCTCAGAATCTAATGTCCCGATAAATAACGTTGGAGATAGCTTAAGTCGTTTTTGGGTAACTAAATGACCAATAAGATTTTCTTGCAGGCGAATAAAATCATCTTCATTCCAAACTTGCAGTAAATTGAGATGAATATCTTCAAATGTCGCACTGATATCCCCGGCAAATTGAGAGGTATAAAATGCATGGATATCATCTTGCAATTGGATATCCAACGCGGCTGCAACTCGGCTTAAATTTTTTTCCTCTAAAGGAAATGGCTGAGGCTCCCAATAAACCACATCCTCCCCGGTTCGAACAATACAAGGAGAAGGGACACCATATAGGTCACTCGACTCTGGAGGAAATCCGGTTACTTCTTGCCATTTTGAAACATACTGCAAGGTAAAATCTTTAATTAAATCAGAAATTATTGTATTCATTATTTAGCAACTATGAGAAATAACGTTATTTAAACCAATTTAAATTGGCAGACGTCAATATTATCGATAAGTGGTATTATGACAGAAGTTTCAAGGCGAATAAAATGCGCACAATTTTTTAGTTTTCAGAAAAAATATCGTCTGAAAGATAAGGACCTTTATGCCACACTACCAAAACAATCCGGCTCTCGATAATTTAACCCTTGGGAAAAAAACAGCTTACCACGATCAATATGATGCAAGCCTATTACAAGCCGTTCCTCGTAGCTTGAATCGTGATCCCTTGGATATTCATGCAAATGCACTCCCATTCCATGGCGCCGATATTTGGACTTTATATGAGTTGTCATGGCTAAATCATCGTGGAGTTCCACAGGTTGCGATTGGTTCGGTGAGTATTGATGCAACAAGTGAAAACTTAGTGGAATCGAAAAGTTTTAAGCTGTACCTCAACAGTTTCAATCAGACTCGTTTTGAAACGTGGGAAAATGTGCGAAGCGTTTTGCAAAATGACTTAAGCTACTGTGCTAATGGTGGTGTTAAGGTTACACTTTATAAGCTCGATGATTTCACTCAGCAAAGCATTCATCAATTCCATGGAGAATGTATTGATGATCAAGATATTGATATCGATAACTATGAATTTAACCGCCAATATTTAGTCGATAGCACACAACCCTTATTGGTCGAAGAAACACTCGTCAGCCATTTATTGAAATCAAATTGCTTGATAACCAACCAGCCAGACTGGGGTTCTGTACAGATTCACTATCGCGGTTCAAAAATTAATCGTGAAGCTCTATTACGTTATCTTGTCTCATTTCGTCATCATAATGAATTTCATGAGCAATGTGTTGAGCGAATATTCAATGATATAACTGCGCTGTGTAATCCAGAAAAACTCAGTGTTTATGCACGCTATACACGACGAGGCGGCTTAGATATTAATCCATGGCGCAGTAATGAACAATTTACCCCTGATATGGGGCGTTTAGCACGGCAATAAGTACCTACTTAATTGAAAATTAGTGTAATTGAAGAAAATGCTTTTCAAACCATTTTTCATGTAATTCACACGTCAAGGCCCAATAGGGCAAAGGAGTGTTACTTGATTACTCATATTAGTCCATTAGGATCTATGGATCTCTTATCTCAGCTTGAAGTGGATATGCTGAAGCGGACCGCTAGCAGCCACTTATATCAGCTATATAGAAACTGCTCCTTAGCGGTTCTACATTCTGGTAGCTTAACGGATAGCAGCAAAGAGTTATTAGAGAAAAGCGCTGGCTTTGATATCAATATATTACGCAGAGAGCGTGGTATTAAGCTCGAGTTAATCAACCCACCGGAAAAAGCGTTTGTTGACGGAAAAATCATTCGTTCATTGCAAGCGAACTTATTCGCCGTTTTACGCGATATTTTATTTGTCCACGGGCAAATCAATACGGCTCAAAAACAGTTCCATCTTGACCTAGAAAACGGTATCCATCTCACCAATATGATCTTCTCCATACTGCGTAATGCCCGCGCACTGCACATTGATGAAGATCCAAATATGATCGTTTGCTGGGGTGGACACTCCATCAATGAAACCGAATATTTGTACGGTCGCAAAGTGGGTAATGAGCTAGGGTTACGAGAACTCAATATCTGTACAGGCTGTGGCCCCGGAGCGATGGAAGCCCCAATGAAAGGCGCCGCAGTAGGCCACGCTCAACAACGTTATAAAGACAGCCGTTTTATTGGTTTAACTGAGCCATCTATTATCGCTGCTGAGCCACCTAACCCATTGGTTAATGAACTCATTATCATGCCTGACATTGAAAAACGTCTTGAAGCGTTTGTCAGGTTAGCTCACGGAATTATTATTTTTCCGGGTGGTGTGGGGACTGCGGAAGAATTACTGTATCTATTAGGCATTATGATGGATCCAGAAAACAGCGAGCAAGTATTACCGCTGGTTCTCACGGGACCAAAAGAGAGTGCGGAATACTTCACTGTTCTGGATGATTTTATTCGCCATACTTTAGGCGATGAAGCTTGCCAACATTACCAAATCATTATCGATGACCCGCAAGAAGTTGCTCGAGTCATGAAAAAAGGCATGTCTGCGGTAAAAGAAAACCGTCGAAATACCGGTGATGCCTATAGCTTCAACTGGTCGATTAAAATTGCCCATGACTTACAGCATCCATTTGAACCTACCCATGAAAATATGGCATCCTTGAGCCTACATCCAGGCCAAGCACCAGAGAAACTGGCATCTGATTTACGTCGTGCATTCTCTGGAATTGTTGCTGGTAACGTGAAAGAAGTCGGTATGAAAGCGATAGAAAAACAGGGTCCGTTCAAAATTCATGGCGATAGCGATATTATGAAGCGTATGGATATTCTCCTTCAAGGCTTTGTAAAACAGCATCGAATGAAGCTGCCGGGCGGAACTGCATACGAACCTTGCTATGAAATCGTGAAATAATGACTCTCTCGCGCCAAGGATGGCGCGTCAGAAGGCCTAACGGTATTTATGATCCACTTATTAATTATTGACGCATTGAATCTAATTCGACGTATCCACGCGGTTCAAGGTAGCCCCTGTGGAGAAACGTGTTTATCCGCAATTTCTCAGCTAATCACTCATACAGATGCCACCCATATTGTGGCCGTTTTCGATGAGGATGGCAGGCATCATAGTTGGCGTCATGAAAAATTGCCTGACTACAAAGCGGGTCGCCAACCCATGCCAGAAGAATTACAAACTGAGCTTCCCTCGTTAGTCTCCCAATTTGAAGAAAATGGTATTCACTGCTGGCAATCAGAAGGTGATGAAGCAGACGATTTGGCCGCTACGCTAGCAAAACGGATAGCCAGTGCGGGTCATACGGTAACCATCGTTTCCACCGATAAAGGTTATTGCCAGCTACTTTCACCCAACCTACGTATTCGTGATTATTTTCAAAAACGTTGGCTTGATGTGCCGTTTATTGAAAATGAATTTGGTGTAAAGCCGGAACAACTACCAGATTATTGGGGACTTGCAGGGATCAGTAGCAGTAAAGTTCCTGGTGTTGCAGGAATTGGTGCGAAAAGTGCCACAACGCTACTTCAGCGATTTCAGAATATTGAGAATCTGTATGCTAACTTTGATTCACTTGAAGAAAAATGGCAGAAAAAACTCGCTAACAATCAGGAAATCGCGATGATTTGCCGGGATATTGCAACATTGAAAACCGATATTATTCTTAAAGGTAACCTAAACCAGCTACGCTACCAAGAAGCTAAACCCTCGAAATAAAAAAGTCACTTCATCGTGAAGTGACTTTTTATCTTTGTTTGATTAATTAGTAAAACTCACGAGCCATCGGGTTAGCAGACCATACCCGCTGCACATGTACGGTGATTTCTTCACGGTCATGATACAGCTGCTTAGCTTGAATCAATACGTTAATACCATTTTCTTTCAACTGGGTCCTCATTTTTTCGAAAATATGAGTGACCTCTTCATAGCGCTTTTTCATCGGTAATTTCAGATTGAAAATAGTTTCACGACACCAGCCTTCCTGTAGCCATTGCGTCATTAATGCTGCAACCTTAGCTGGTTTTTCAACCATATCGCAGACTAACCACGTAATATTTTGCGATGTTGGTTGATACTTAAAACCATCAACACGATGATGTTTTACTTGCCCTGTATCCATCAAGCTTTCTGCCATCGGGCCATTATCCACAGCGTCGACCATCATGCTACGTTTGACTAATTGGTAAGTCCATCCCCCCGGACAGGCGCCTAAATCTACCGCTTTCATTCCACTAGCTAAACGCTCATCCCATTCTTCATAAGGGATAAATACATGGAAAGCTTCTTCTAATTTCAATGTTGAACGGCTTGGTGCATCCGATGGGAATTTCAGTCGCGGGATCCCCATATAAAACATAGAACTATTGTTTGAATAAGAATAACCGGTGTAGCAACAACCCGGTGCAATAAAAAACACATGCACAATTGGGCGTTTAAAATTCTCTTTTGCCAATAACACTTTTTCTTTACGTAATGCATTACGCAGAGGAACTGTAAATTTACGGCAGAATTTCATTAACTCTTTGGATTCATTCGTATCCGCAACTTCTACGCGAAGATCACCCGCTCTCTCAACTTGTTGTTTGAGAATATTCACTATTGGAGTAATACGATCTTCAGGTGGCAGATCCTTGAGTAAGTCTCCCACAACAAACATTTGGCGAGCAAAAATCAGTTCACGAAACGGCAGAGTACGAGCTAGTCGATCGGCATCTTCGGCTTGATAGCATTCGAAAATCACATACCCACTGTTCTCTTTTACACGGGCAAAACCAAAAACTTCCCTCTGCCCTGCTTTATCTGTAATTTCTGCTGCACACTCTTTTTCAAAGCCCGGGCGGCAATACAGTGCAATTTTATTACTCATTGCGTGACGCCAATTTCCTTAGACGCATAGCGCCAATAACCACTAAAAGCCAGCCAATCAGGAAACACACGCCTCCTATTGGCGTAAAATATGAAAAGTATTTTACCTGCAATAAGGCCATACAATAAAGGCTTCCACTAAAAAGAAGTATCCCTACGGAGAAAAAGACTCCCGACCAATAGAACCACAGAATAACTTTACGTAATAAAACTGCGCTCAATACCATCAAAACGACAGTATGAAACATTTGATATCGTAGACCTGTTTCAATCCACGCCATTTGGTGCTCACTCATAATTGGCGCAAGCGCATGAGAGCCAATAGCACCAAAAGCAACGGCAAAAAAACCGCTAATCCCTGCAAAAATTAACATCAAACGACTATTCACGATAGCACCTTAGTTTTGATTGTTTAACTATTCGATAAGCGGTAAATCTTGATCATTGGTAATAAAACCTAACTTTTCTTGTTCACTCGCTGCTTGCGCTAGGATCCATTGACGAAATGCCGCTATCTTCCCTATCTCTGCCTGATTCTCTTGGCAGACTAAATAAAATGCATTTTTACTAACTAATACTTCACTAAATGGGCAAACTAAACGACCAGCATCAATCTCATTTTTTGCCATTACATTATTGGCCAACGCAACACCTTGCCCATGGACAGCCGCTTGGATCACCATCGCACTGTGACTAAAAATAGGACCTTGCTGCACATTCACCACATTTTGAATATCTAATTGCTTAACATAGGCTTGCCAATCTCGACGGGATGAATCATGGAGCAACGTATGTTTCGCTAAATCTTCTGGGATCTTGAGCTGTTTTTCTCCAGTTAACAATGTTGGTGAACAAACTGGCATTAAATACTCGGCATATAGCCGGTCAGTTCGTAGACCTGACCAATTACCTTTTCCATAGAAAATAGCGACATCAACATCATCAGCTAACTTATCTTCTTCACGATCTACCGCTTGGATTCGCACATCTATGCCGGGAAAAGCTTGATTAAAGCCCGAAAGGCGAGGCACCAACCATTGTATAGCGAAACTGGGAGATAAGCTCACAGTGAGTGCGCCTTTAGCACTACGTGCTTGAAGCTTTCTCGTCGCCTCATTTAAAGAAGAAAAAATTTCTTTAATATCGAGGTAATAACTCTGCCCTTCTTCGGTCAGTAATAATGAACGATTACGCCGACGAAATAATTTCAACCCGAGGAAATCTTCCAAACTTTTTATTTGGTGACTGACAGCCGCTTGCGTAACAAACAGTTCATCTGCCGCTTTAGTAAAACTTAGATGACGAGCGGCGGCATCAAATACTCTCAGAGCATTTAAGGGCGGTAATCTTTTAGACATAATCAGTTCTACTTGGCTTCGCTATATGCATTAGTTTTTTTCATCCGAAGCATTATAAATTGTCCATTGAGGATACGCTAGTAAATACCTATAGTATGCGCACTTCCTAAGCCGGAACGAAAAGTTGCAGAGTTTAGTTACTTTGAAACTTTTGGCTTTGTGGTTGTGATGTTGTGTTTGCAAGTTGTCTGGATAAACCAGGCTTTGTAGCGATTGCTACTGTTTTTTTCACTTCCTGTACATTTACCCTGTCTGTCCATAGTGATTTTATAGTGCACCGCCTAAGCGCGGTGCTTTTTTTATTGTTCTTCTATAAAACCCACAAAATCAAAGATAAATAATATTTATTTCATCGTAATAAGAATAACTTCATATTTAAACGCCATCTTAAATTAAATTTATTCATTAGTCTAAAAAACAACGTTCAATACTAAAGCAGTAATCGATGACACACCGTTTGCAATTATTCTAAAACTTACGTCACACATTAAAAATCAAGTGTAACAAAATATTTCAAAAAATGGATAAAAGAATGACGTTTTTTATCGCATTCTACTTATTCCGCATTTTCCGTTATGATTAAGCCTTAAATAAGCCCATTTTTACCTCGTTGAATAGGTAACAACATAGAATTAACACCATGGATAATTTTAGCGCTCCACAATTTCGCCAACAATTTCCTGCGATAAATTCAGAAACGATATTCCTTGATAGCGCAGCAACCGCACTCAAGCCGTTGGAGATGATAAATGCCACCAATGATTACTATCGACTGTCGGGCAGCTCCGTTTATCGAGGGCAATCCCCCGAGTCACTGAAAATCACCCGCAACTATGAACAAGGGCGCTTATCTGTCGCGAAACTGATCCATGCAATGGATGAAAAGAACATCATTTGGACGCGAGGGGCTACCGAATCGATCAATCTGATTGCGCAGAGTTATTTCCGTAACAAGCTTCAGCCCGGTGATGAAATTATTGTCAGTGAAATAGAGCACCATTCAAATCTATTGCCTTGGATGATCTTGGCTCAGCAAACGGGAGCGAAGCTCGTAAAATGGGCTGTAAATACTGATTTAACTCTCGATCTTGCTACACTTAAATCTTGCTTAAATGCGAATAGCAAAATTATTGCTATTACCCAAATGTCCAATGTCACTGGATATCAACCTGATATTAAAGCCATAACTCAGTTGGCTCATAATGTCGGGGCTAAAGTCGTTGTCGATGGAGCTCAAGGTGTTGTCCACCACCCGCTTAATGTCACAGCGACTGATATTGATTTCTATGTATTTTCTGCTCATAAACTCTATGGTCCAACAGGACTAGGAGTCTGCTATGGAAAAGCTGAACATCTTGAACAAATGACGCCATGGCACGGCGGCGGAAAAATGTTAAACAAAGTCAATTTCGACGGTTTCACACCTGCGCCGATTCCACAACGTTTTGAGGCCGGAACACCCAATATCGCAGGAGTCATAGCCTTCTCTGCAGTTTTAGATTGGTTAAAAACTCAAGACCTAGCCCAAGCAGAAACTTATACTTGCTCGCTAATTAGTTATGCGCGTGAGCAACTAGCCCTGTTCGATGGGTTGATTTGCTACAGTGCCCCACAATCGCCGCTATTATCTTTTAATTTTCAAGATATCCATCATAGTGATTTAGGTCTTTTCTTGACCGAACAAAAAATTGCTCTACGCTATGGGCAACACTGTGCACAACCATTAATGGATTCACTGAAAATAAGCGGTTGCTTACGGATCTCCGCGATGCCTTACAATAATAAACAAGATATTGATAAGTTTATTAATTCAGTAAAATTTGCACTGTCGATTTTAAATGATTAAAAGGAAATCTAATGACTTTGTCTAGACATGAACTGGCTTCTCATCCCTTTGGCACAGAGATTGTCACACATGAAATTGTTGAACAGTTTTCCAAACAAAAAGCTTGGGAAGAAAAATATCGTCTATTAATCCAGTTAGCGAAACAGTTGCCAACATTAACGGATGAAGAGAAACAACAAACTCAAGAAGTTCAAGGTTGTGAAAACCGAGTATGGATTGGCGCACTTCTCAATGATGATGATACTTTTCACTTTTATGGTGACAGTGAAGGACGTGTAGTAAAAGGCTTATTTGCTATCTTGTTAACCGCGATCGAACATAAGAATGCCGAGCAAATATTAACAACTGATTTTGATGATATTTTTAACCAGACTGGTTTATCAGGACAGCTTAGCGAGTCACGCCAGAATGGTATTCAAGCGTTGATCGCCGCGATAAAAAATATCGCGAGTGAAATGACCCCTGCCTAATGATATTTGAGGCTACCTCGTAGCCTCAATAACCTATTTTTGAGCCTCACGCTGAGCTTTAGCAATCATTTTTTTCAATGCATGAGATACAGCAATAAAACCAAAGCTAGCAGTAACCATCGTCACCGCCCCAAACCCTGAAGCACAATCCATACGTTTAGAGCCATCTGCGGTACTTTTTGCCGCACAAACTGTGCCATCACTCTGCGGGTAAACCAATTGCTCAGTCGAGAATACACAATCAATTCCTAGCTTACCCTTGCCATTTTTAACGACATTAAAATCTGACTTTAATCTTTCGCGCAATTTTGCGGCTAAAGGATCTTGAACAGTCTTAGCCAAATCTACAACTTGGATCTGTGTTGGGTCAATTTGCCCACCAGCACCACCGGTTGTCACAACAGGAATTTTAAAACGTCGACAATAAGCCAATAGAGCCGCTTTCGGTCTAACACTGTCGATAGCATCAATGACGTAATTAAACCCTTTGGAGAGGTATTCAGAAACATTATCGACGGTAATAAAATCATCGATAACATTCACCTGACATTCGGGGTTAATATCCAAAATACGATTCTTCATCACATCAACTTTAGGCTGCCCTACGGTTGATTTCAGAGCGTGAAGTTGTCGATTAGTATTAGTGACACAAATGTCATCCATATCTATCAGAGTGATAGAGCCAATACCTGAACGAGCTAACGCTTCCGCAGCCCAGACGCCTACACCACCAACACCAATGACACAAACGTGAGAACGAGCAAATAACTGGAGAGCTTGTTGCCCATATAAACGCCCAATACCAGCAAATCGCTGCATCCACGCGTCAGAAAGTTGAGTTTGCATAATGACAAACGACCTTAGTTAAAACAGTAACTACAACGAACTAAAAACAGGTTGGCTCTTTTTCAACACCCACACGCGTCCATAGTGGTTATAAAAACCCGCCATTTTTCCCGCTTCATGCCCTGTTCCGTGATAAATATCGAAATGATGCCCTTTAATTGCACCACCAACATCAAGTGCCACCATCATACGCATTTCATATTGGCCCGTAAATTTTCCGTTATTATCCAATACTGGGATTTCAGCTAATAATGCAGTGCCTGGTGGGATCAATGTTTTATCCGATGCGACTGAGGCTTTAGCAATTAATGGTACTGCACTCGCGCCACGTACCGGTACAAAAGATTGCGGATTAAAGAAAACGAATGAAGGATTGGATTCTAATAACTCACGAACTTCTTGTTCACTGTGGGAATTTGTCCAATCATGGATCGCTTGTAGAGACATTTTCTCTAACGGGACTTCGCCACGATCAACTAACACTTTACCTATGCTTTTATAAGCATGACCATTTTTTCCGGCATAACCAAAAAAGTTTAGCGGGCTACCATCACCAAAATCTACATAGCCACTGCCCTGAACTTCCATCATGAAGTTATCAACTGCAGAATTACTATAAGCTAGTATGTGTTTTTTACTTAACGCACCATTATAGATTTGCGCTCGACTCGGTAAACGTTTTTTACCTTTCGGTGGCATCCCGTAAAGTGGATGGCGGAACTCCCCTTGTGGTGAACGGCGAGCTTCGATAACTGGCGTGTAATATCCCGTAAATTGAACGTTACCGTAGTTATCCATTCCTTCCATTTGGAAAGCCGATAAATTAAAGCGTGATAACTGAGCCGGATCGCCCCCCGCCATCAACCAATTTTCTATCGCATGATAAGTGTCATTATTACTATTGAATAAACGTGGTGATGAATTTTTAATTTCCGTCACTTGGCGATTAAAGTCAGGAGTATTAATAGGCCTCCCTTGTACATTAACTTGACTCACTGGCTGTAAGTCACTAACCAATTTACCATCTTTATACTGCTGCCCTTTATCTGTTGGATGAGATTGACAACCAACTAAAAAACTCAAAAAGACGCCTGCAATTAACCCTTTCTGCCATGAATTCATCTTTACCACCTAACTCATATCCGATATGAAGCGCACAATAGCAAACCCAAATTGAGAATGAAACGTGTAAAAATATTTAGTGGGGCTATTTTTACTTTTCACCCTCACCGAGAATAAAAAATCAACATTTTGTCTATTTTTCATCCTCCAAGTAATGAAAAATGAAAAAAAAACACGAAAAAACTTGCATCAGATCTCATCCCGAGTATAGTGCCCGCTATCGGACGCGGGGTGGAGCAGCTTGGTAGCTCGTCGGGCTCATAACCCGAAGGTCGTTGGTTCAAATCCAGCCCCCGCAACCAATTTTTGATTTAGTCATTTCTTGATTTAGTCAATGTAGTTTCGGTAGTAAAATCAAAATGTAGTTTATTAAAGTAGTAAAAAATATTTCAGGCGCGGGATGGAGCAGCTTGGTAGCTCGTCGGGCTCATAACCCGAAGGTCGTTGGTTCAAATCCAGCTCCCGCAACCAATTTCCTGGTATATTTTAACCTTTCAGTCGCGGGGTGGAGCAGCTTGGTAGCTCGTCGGGCTCATAACCCGAAGGTCGTTGGTTCAAATCCAGCCCCCGCAACCAATTCTTAGTTGTATTCTTTCTTACCTATTCCTTTAAAGCTTCAATTCGTTTTCTACTCTTTCAATTTCCAACAAATTACTTTTTATCAATACGTTACTTTTTTGCTAATAAAAAAGGCGGCGCACATTGCTGCTCACCACCTTCTTTAATTTATTAATTATTTATTACGGATTGCTAACTCGCCACCATTGCGGAAATAGGCTTTAATTCCTTGGAAAATTGACTCTGCCATTTGCTGTTGGAATTTAGCAGTCTTTAACTTACGCTCTTCTTCCAAGTTACTAATAAAGGCAGTCTCCACCAAAATAGACGGAATTTCAGGGGCTTTTAATACTGCGAACCCAGCCTGATCAACCCGATTCTTATGCAGTCTATTTACTTTCCCCATACGTTTAAGGACTTCATCCCCAAACTTCAAACTGTCATTGATTGTCGCTGTTTGCACCAGATCTAACATGGTATGGTCGAGATAAACATCGCCGCTTTTACTCACCCCACCGATTAAGTCAGCTTCGTTCTGGGTTTGTGCAAGATAACGTGCCGTATTACTGGTGGCACCTTTTGTCGACAACGCAAACACCGATGAACCATTTGCTGAGCGGTTAGTAAAAGCATCCGCATGAATCGATACAAAAAGGTCTGCCTGCATTTTTCTGGCTTTTGCTACCCGCACTTTCAATGGAATAAATACATCCTCATTACGTGTCATATAAGCACGCATTTTTGGATCTTTATCAATCAATGCTTTCAATCGACGGGCAATTTGTAAGACTACGTCTTTTTCGCGTGTCTTATATTTACCAATTGCACCGGGATCTTCACCGCCATGACCAGGGTCAATCATGATAATGATCGGTCGGTCAGTCCCTGCTTTACCCGGTTTTTTCGCCTGAGCAGGCATACTCTCTTCTAAATCCCCTTTATTGTAATCCTCAAGCAATGCCAATAAAGGATCATCGTTGGTTTCTACCCCTTTACCCGGATAAAAATCAATGACCAAACGATGTTTAAATTCTGAGACGGGAGCAATAGTAAAGAATCGAGGGCTAACCTTATTCTTTACTTCAAAAACTAAACGTACTGTTTTCGGATCAAATTGCCCAACCCGAACTAATTTTAAGTAAGGGTCACGAGACTGAATCTGGCTTCCCATATTTTTTAGTACGTTATTTAACTGTACGCCTTCCAAGTCAACGACAATGCGCTCAGGATTATTCAGCACGAATTGGCGATACTTTAAAGGGACGCTCGATTCGAGTGTAATACGGGTATAACTCGAGGCTGGCCAAATGCGCACGGCAATAATGCTGCTACTCGCAGCAAAACCGAATGGGCTGACACTCAGCAGCATAACCGCAGCCGCACCTTGTAATAGGCGGCGTTTTGATGGGCTGTGATCTTGATGACTCATCAATAATTCCGAATCTAAACCTGAAAAGTTAAATATAAATTAAGACAAGAGATAATATCTTAGCGATTAATTCGCACTCTATCTAGTTCTTCATGCTTTGTCATTACCAAACTATTATTTATATGTCGGAATGCTGATCTTATTTCAGCAATATAAATGACGTCATACTGCAATCCAAATAGACTAATTATGCTCACTAATTGAATAGCATTGATTGGCAACCATCTGATATACAGATTGAATTGTTTTTATTATAGACATTTATATATAGAGATATGTAAATATTAAAAATAAATTTGTTACTTTTCTTGTCTCATCTTTTACTTGATATTTACCGCCAAAAAGAATAAAAATACAGTAATAGCGAATAAAAATTCAATTAAGAGGGTAATTATGAAAGAGCGCAGCACCGAGTTGGTTGATGAATTTCGCCATTCGGTACCCTATATAAACGCCCACCGCGGTAAAACATTTATTATTATGTTGGGTGGTGAAGCAATCGAACATGAGAATTTTCCAAGTATTGTCAATGACATAGGCTTATTACATAGCTTAGGAATTCGTATTGTCGTTGTTTATGGTGCTCGACCTCAAATAGAAGGTATTCTCGCAGAACATAATTATGAAGCTATTTATCATAAACATACGCGCGTTACCGATGCGAATACCCTTGAATATGTGAAACAAGCCTCTGGCGCCTTACAACTGGACATCACCGCTCGTTTATCGATGAGTTTAGGAAATACACCGCTGCAAGGTGCCCATATTAATGTGGTCAGTGGTAACTTTGTAATTGCCCAGCCTCTAGGTGTCGATGATGGAATTGATTATTGCCATAGTGGCCGTATCCGCCGCATTAATGAAGATGCGATTAACGCGCAATTGGATAATGGCTCAATCGTCCTAATTGGTCCTGTTGCAGTATCAGTGACTGGTGAGAGTTTCAATCTGACATCCGAAGAAATTGCCACACAGCTAGCCGTAAAAATCAAAGCTGAAAAACTTATCGGGTTTTGTTCTTCTCAGGGAGTCGCTGATAAAAACGGCAATATTTTATCTGAATTATTCCCAAATGAAGCCGAAGCTCGTATCCAAGAGTTAGAGTCTGAAGGGGATTATTATTCTGGTACTGTACGTTTTTTACGTGGCGCAGCAACAGCCTGCCGCCGTGGTGTACGCCGCAGCCATCTATTGAGTTATCAAGAAAATGGCTCATTAATCCAAGAACTGTTTTCTCGTGATGGTATCGGAACACAAATCGTCATGGAAAGTTCAGAGAAAACCCGTCGTGCCAATATTAATGATATTGGGGGGATTTTGGAGCTTATCAGGCCATTAGAACAGCAAGGTATTTTAGTCCGCCGCTCTCGCGAACAACTCGAAATGGAGATTGATAAATTTACCATTATTGAGCGAGATAACTTAGTGATAGCCTGCGCAGCACTTTACCCTTATCCTGACGAAAAATTAGGAGAGATGGCATGTGTAGCCGTGCACCCAGACTACCGAAGCTCTTCCCGTGGTGAGGAACTACTTAACCGAGTAGCGGCACAAGCCAAACAATTAGATCTGGATAAATTATTTGTCCTAACGACTCGCAGTATTCATTGGTTCCAAGAGCGTGGTTTTATGCCTGCCGAAATTGAAATGCTACCAATGAAAAAACAGGCTCTGTATAACTATCAACGTAAGTCTAAGATTTTGATGTTAAATATTAAAACTCACGTCGCTTAAGCTACAGATAAAAACCCATGAATGAGATTAAAAACCTTACCGATAATTTCATATCTGGGTTTTATCGTTGTTCAGCAAATTATGCGATTTGTACAACTCGGCATTTTTGACTCAGTGGATTAGCCTCTAATAGTGGTCTTAGAATTTCTTCCATTTCACTAAAAGAGGTTCCGTAGAAATAAAATGCCGTTTCTGTTGGGCCATCCCAAACCCCATGAATACTGCCAATATCTTCTACTGCTTCATCCAATTGGTCGAAAAGATCATTGATATCATTGTTTTCGTACACCTCTGCCGGTAATTCAGTCCCATTAAAGTAAACTGCTAAACCTTCATCAGTACCAAAATCAATTCGTACATCTTCCCCATGAATGGTTAAACGAGACCCTTTTGGCGCTAACATGCCAGAAAACATCTGAATAATTAAGCTGATATTTTCATCACTTGCCTCAGTAACCGATAATTCGATGTCGCACTCGGAAACTTCGCCAGTGTCACCTAATAGAGTACCACCACCACTAATTTGGATTTCTTTCTCTTTACCAAGTTTTTCCATCGCTTCATCAAAAGCATCTTCTAGATCAGCACGCCTTGCTGGCTCAAGCTTGGCGTTCAATGTCACAGTGATAGCGGTCATAGGCTGTTGGTTTTCCATAATATTACCTTAAATCAGTAGGGTTAATTCAATTGCATCAGTTGTAGGGTTAGGCCGCTACGACGCTTTGTTGGGGTCTCAATTGCACGGCGTAATACTTTTTTACTACCATACAGTGATAATTCTTTTTTAGCTCTAGTGATCGCGGTATAAACCAGCTCCCGCGTGATCACGGGGGAATATATATAAGGCAGTACTAAAGCGGTATGAGTAAATTCCGAACCTTGTGATTTATGTACCGTCATCACATATGCAGTTTCATGCAGTGGCAGGCGGTTGGGTTGAACGCCTCTAATCTCCCCATCTGGAAACTGAAAATAAGCTCTAAATTGGCCATCCTCATCCGGTAAGATTATCCCAATATCCCCATTAAATAATCCTAATGGACTATCATTGCGGCTGATCATAATAGGTCTGCCCGCATAATGTTTATGCTGCTGATTGTAAGGCTTATAAATTAAGCCCTGTCGATGAAGTAGTTTTTCAAGTTTGTCATTTAACCCAGAAACGCCATAAGGGCCGTCACGTAATGCAGTTAATAAACGGTACTGATTGAAAATATGCAGAATTTTTTCAGGTTTCTCTTTCGCTTTAACCGCCAATAGATACTCTTGATAAAAGCCTGCAGCATCCAACAGCATATTCACGTAGCTTTCCCCGCTTTCAACTTCAGAGCTATTATCATCAAAAATATAACTGTGAATATCGGTAAGTTGCTCATTTAAAATGATATCAGCACGCTTCGCATTACCTGTATTTACAGCAAAAGCTAACTTCCCAATCCCTGAGTCTGCGGAAAAACGGTAACTTTTTCTCAATAGACAAAGGCTATCGCGGATCACTGGGCCTTCGTTATTTGTAAAGTCGCTCAATACATAGCCGGTGAGTTGTTCCAATTGAGCAGCCCGATTTACACTGTAGCCCACATCCGCAAAACGGCAGATATCACCAAGTACAGCTCCCGCCTCCACAGAAGCTAGCTGGTCTTTATCTCCTAAGAAAATCAATTTAGCCTGTTCCGGAAGTGCTTCAATTAATTTAGCCATCATGGGTAAATCCACCATTGACGCTTCATCAACAATTAAAATATCTAACGCAAGGGGATTGTCACGATGATAACGGAACTGCTGACTCTCAGGTTGAGCACCGAGTAAGCGATGCAATGTTTTAGCTTGGCTTGGTAGTAATTTTTCTTCATTCGAGCTAAGAGACAGTTTTTTGATTGCTTCACCTAATGATTCGGTTAAACGTGCAGCTGCTTTTCCTGTCGGTGCCGCAAGCTCAATTCTTAAGCGATGAGATTGCCGATGCCCAAGTTTTATTAATGCCGCTAAAATACGGGCTACTGTTGTCGTTTTTCCCGTTCCCGGCCCACCTGAAATCACCGATACCCGGCTAGTTACAGCAACTGCTGCAGCAATTTTTTGCCAATTAATATCAGCTGGCTCAGGGAATAGTTGGTCTAAAATCGGTTGAATACTATGCTCATCATGGCTATCCAACTGCGTTTTCGAGAAAAAACTCGCAACACACTGCTCATACTGCCACATTCGCTGGAAATAGAGATAATCACCCGATAGGATTAATGGTGCAATGCGCTCATCACCCGCCAAACAAACTGACTCTGAGGCTAACAAAGCAGCTTTGATTAATTCTGGACTTGGTGCGCCGATCGCTTCCCATAATTGAGCAGAAAACTCAGGATGTCGTCCTGCAAATAACGTTTCAAAACTAATATCATTCAGTGCTAAGCAAACATGTCCTGACATCGTTTCTGCACTCAATAGCGCTGCAGTCATCAGCATAATAGGATTATTTTCATCCGCAATACTGTATGCAAACTGCACATCAAGGGGACTTAATAAACGCGCTTCAATACCTTGATTTAACAGTTGTTTCATTATGACTAACCCTCAAATTGTGCATTAAGAAACAGCTGATTAAATTCGGTAATAAACGCCAATGTTGGGCGATAGAAGAAAATACCATTCTTTGAATTTGCACTATCTATCCCTCTTAAGAAGAGGTAATACACCCCACCAAAATGTGTTTCATAATCATAGTTAGGCATTCGGTGTTGAAGAAAACGGTGTAAAGCTAGTGAATACAGCTGATATTGCAAGTCATAACGATGGTCAATCATCGCTTCAGCCATTGCCTCTTGAGTATAAAATGAAGCATCCTCTCCCAGATAATTCGATTTATAATCCAATAGGTAAAACTTACCTTTCCAACAAAAAGTTAAATCAATGAAGCCTTTTAAAATCCCTTGCACTTGCTCAAAATTGAGCGGTGGGCAACGCTTAGAGAGCGGGTCATGCTGATGAGTGACCGCATCCACATCTTTAGCACTTAATAGACTATCAATAGGCAAATAAAATTGCATTTCATCCAATCTATCTTGTGGCAATAATGCCGATAGGCATAACTCGTCATCCGCTAATGGCACCGTTAAAATCGCATTTAGCCACGCTTGAAGCATTTCAACCCACTGGATATCAAACCCTGCGGCTTGGAGCTGTTCTTCTAACCACTCTGACGAGATATCACCCGAGAAATCAACTTCTTCCATTAAGCCGTGCAAAAAGGTTCCTGGCGCAGCGCCTTTAGGGAATCGATGTGGCGTGAATAAATTATCCTCTGATTCAATAAGCGCCAAATCTGAACTGGCTTCAATATCCATTTTGGGCGCTAATGAATTAGCAAACTGCAATGCTGATAATGTCTGCTCTTCCTCACTATAGGAGCCGTGATAACTCAGCCCCGAATAGCTCGTCACTCGCCAATGGTCATCAAAGTGGCGTGAGATCTCTTTAGCAGATAAATCATCAGTGCTTGTTATTGTTAAATTTAGTCGTTCAGCATCAAAGGATTCAATACGTTGAACATCGATAGTCTCATTACTGAGTTCTGTGAGCATATTGGTTAACAATACAGAATCACCCTCTTGCCCTTTTTGCAGCAAATAACCTAATGCAGATAAATGTAAATCACTATTCCCAGCTTTTTTACGATTACCTTTAATTAATGGTGCAATTCCCACACTGCAATGATAGATTCCACGGGTTAATGCCACATACAGTAAGCGAAGATCTTCAGCCAAACGCTCTTCATCAGCTAAATCGACATACTCTTTCGCATCATCTAAATCTAATTTAGTGATGAAATCCTCGCGATCGTGGAATAGCCCTTGAGACTGTGGTAAGAAATTACTCGCAAAGGGTAACCAGACAATTTTATATTCCAACCCTTTGGATTTGTGGATAGTACTGATCTGCACTAAATGTCGGTCACTCTCTAAACGCATTTGTTGAGCATCAGATTGATGGTCCGGATGTGCAATCTGTTGAGCCAACCAACGAGTTAGTGTGTGCTCACCTTCAAGTTGAAGGGACATCGCTTGTAATAACTCACCGATGTGCATGATATCCATCAAACGGCGTTCACCATCCACGCCAGAGAGTAGCGTTTCGGCAATATGTCGCTGGGACATCACAACTCGTAACATAGGCAAAACACCACGTTTATGCCAAATTACTGCATAACGAGCGAACTCATCAACAACGTTTTCCCACACTTTCTCATCGTAATTTAAATTATCAATATCTTGAGCGGTTAAGCCAAATAATCCTGTGGCTAAGGCGCTACGTAACACCCTTTCTTTTTCCGGAGTCAGCACTGCTTGTAATAACCAAAGCAACTCTTTAGCTTCTTGGGTTGCGAATACACTCTCACGATTCGATTGGAAAACTGAAGGTATATTAAGTTGGTTTAGTGCATCACGGATCAAAATTGCTTCACGACGACTACGAACTAAAACTGTAATATCGGATGCTTCTACCGGAGTCTGTTTTTGTTGATTAACAAAGTAGGTAGTTCCTTGTAATCCACCAGAAAGATACTGAGCTATTTGCGCCGCGCACTGCTGAGAGATAGCTTGCTCATACTCAGCGACCGAAACGGCTTCCGAGTTTTGCAGCCAAAAGGTTAACGCTTTTACTTCTGAACCCTGATGGAACAGTGTCTTATTGATATTATGTGGCGCATAATTAACTTTCTGAAATGGTATCTGCTCAAAGATAAATGGATTATTGCAATGACTAAAAATACGGTTTACTGCTTCAACCATATTCTGTGATGAACGGTAGTTTGTTTCCAATGTATAGTGAGCACTAACTTGTTTTTTAGCGGCTATATAGGTGAAAATATCCGCACCACGAAATGCATAAATCGCTTGCTTAGGATCCCCGATAAACAGTAATGCGCTATCTCCAGTATTTTGATAGATTCTCTGAAAAATGCGGTATTGCTGAGGGTCTGTATCCTGAAATTCATCGATCATGGCAACAGGAAAACGCTTAGCAATAGCTTCTGCTAATAATGTGCCACCATCTTGTTGCAAAGCTTTATCTAATCGAGTTAATAAATCATCAAAGCCAAGCTCTCCACGACTCTGCTTCTCACGAGCAATAGTTTGCCTAACTTCGCTAATAGCTTGTGGAATGATTAAGTCACGGAGAGTTAATGTCTGAGCCAGTAATTCATCAATTTGACGAAATACTTCATGAGCTGGCCCTGAACCACTTTTTGATTTTTCATCTAACCGAGATTGAGTAAAACGCTCAAGTATCTCTTGTGGTAGTTGGTAATCTTCAGTTTCTTGGTGTGCCCAGTCCGTAATTTTTGCCAGCCAGCTTGGTAAAAAACGCGAACTGTAGCTGCGCTTATCAACATCTGAATCAGTAATTAACTTTTCGAAATCCCCATGATGAGCTTTCCACGCCTCTTTTACATTTTGAATTAACTCAATCAAGCGTTGATGGCGTTCTTCAAGTGTTTCAAGCTGTTCTGGCTGATTGATAATTAATGGAATATCACCTTGTAAAAAAGGTTTAATCTCCGTCAAGAGAGCTTCTGGCCCACTCCATTGTGACTGCACTACTTTAGTCATGGAATAATCTAAAGGGTAAAAATGGCGCCGCCAAAAATCGGCACAAGCCTGTTTCTGGATGGGGAATTCATCTTGGATCATGGTTTGTTCAAACAAAATCCCAGACTCAAACGCATTATGAGCCAACATTCTTTGGCAAAAACCATGAATGGTATAAATGGCAGCTTCATCCATTTGACGCTCAGCTGCCAATAACCAGTTTGCCGCAAACTCACGCTGTTCTTGGTGGGGTAGCTCGTCTAATAATGTCAGATACTCAGGCTCAGAGTCGAACCCTAAACCATTTCTCAAACAAGCTAAGCGCATTTTATGAATCCGCTCACGAATACGCCCACGTAATTCATTGGTTGCAGCCTCAGTAAAGGTTACAACCAAAATCTCTTCAACACTGAGTGGTCTAGGGAACGCATTTTCGCCCCCTAGCCCCAGCAATAGACGCAGATAGAGGATCCCTATCGTATAGGTTTTACCTGTACCCGCCGATGCTTCAATTAACCGTTGTCCTTGCAACGGTAATTTATAAGCATCTAACAATTGGGAACTCATCTGCATCTTATTCACTCAGCATTTTCCTTGATAGGTAATCTTTTTTGTAGCTCAGAAGCGGTTTGGTATAACACCCAATTTTTAAGTTGAGCATAACCCGATTTCTCAGCTACATCTTGACCTATCACTTGGGAAGCTAAGGCTAAACCGCGCTGCTTTAAAACCGCGTTCTCGTAGTATGAAATAACTTCAGCTTGAGTTGCTGTTCCCAATCTAGCTAAAACTTTATCTCGCGTATCGAAACTAAAAATATTACGAGAAAAATCAGATGAGTAACGCCCTACTTCCTCATAGAAAGTTTGTGGCGGTTGATTCATCTCCGTTATCATGGATTGTTTGTATTGTTCGAACTCGGTAGCCGGTAATTTCTTCAGCTTATCTAATGCTATACGGTAAAAATCCTGATAACGAGTATTGAGATAATCTGGTGTTTTTGCATTACTTTGCAGTAAGAAACCGATACCCCATTGGTCACCTAAACCCACCTTGAAGGCAAATACGGCATACCCTAGCTGCTCATTCGTTCTCAATTGATCATAGAACCAAGGCTGAACAATTTTAGCTAGGATCCCAGAAAGTACAGCCCCGTCAATACGCTCATAGCCAGCAGGAATAAAGATTTCTGCTAACGCATTATCGCTACTGTTACCTTTCTTATGGAAATCGGCTAAATACGGTTTATCAACAACGACAATGTCACCACGCCACCACTCTTTACCCTGACTTTTCAATAATGCACTCGCATCTTTGATAGTCTGAATACTTTGCTGCTGGGTGATGTTACCAAAGACTAAGGCTTGTAGTGCGGCACTTTCCACTAATGTACGACGATAATCCGTAATATCCTTAAGAGAAATTGTCTCCAATGCAGAAAGTCTCTGCTCTTGTTCGAAATAAGGAACATTATTTAGTCGTTGTAATGGCTGCATCGCTAATTCATAAGCTTTAGCGTTGTTTGATACATCAATTTGCTCTTTGTACCACGATTTTGCTTGAGCCAATTCTCTTTCTGTCGGCTCAAAACTTAAATATAGCTTGGTCATTGATAAAAATAGTTCAGATAAATGCTGAGTGTAGCCACTGGCATTTAACTGTAAACCAATCCCTGGGGAGACAGAAACTGACATTCCTGCCACAGAGGCTTGGTACTGCAACTCATCCATTTTTAATGAAGAAATATATTGCAGTAATGACCCAGTGACTTGAGATTTTGCATCTTTACTATCTTGGTTTGAACGTAAATCTAGCGTAATACTCGCTTTTGGCTCATCAGCAAAATATTGACTTGGCATATACAGCACCCGAGTATTGCCTTGCTGATAAATAAACTCAGGGCGTTTATATGGTTTCTCTGTTTTAATCAGCGATAAGTTATCAGGAATATATGGATTCAATTTTGGCAGCTTAAATGCCATTTTTGATTCCAATTTAGCCCAATGAGTAAATTGCTTATCCGTGATTTTGTCGACTTGATAAGGTGCATCGACAAAGTACGCTTTCTTATTGCTCGGTTCATTCGGGCTAATAAACCAAATACGTGAATTTTGGGCAGTTAGCTCAGATAAACGTTGTTTGATTGCCGAAGGATTATATTTATCCGCAACATAGTCAGAATCCAGAACATGACTAATCGGCATATCTATCATTTGGTCTGATAACCATTCGATATAATTCATATCCCTGACAATTGAGCCATAACGGAATGAAAGGTTTAGAACCTTGGCAATTTCATCGAAATAATCTTGGTTTATCCCTTGGTTTTTAATCAGGTCAATATAAGCAAAAATAGCAGCAATAATCTGGTCACGCTCAGCTAAGCCTTTATCTGTTAGCGTCACATAAATAGAGAATGAACCATAATTACGGTCTAGGTTTGGTGATGCAGAAGCACTAATACCTTCCGCTAAGCCTTGAGAAATCAGCCAGTCAGCTAATGTTCCTGGGCTACGATTACCAATTAAATAGCCGATGTACTCGTCACTTTTGCTGCGAAAATCCGCCATATTGTTCTTGATACTGAACTCGATTTGAATCGCTTTTTGTGGCTGTGCAGGCACATAATGAATCAAAACGCCTTTTTCTTTGTCTGTCATCGCCTCTACTTTAATTTCAGGGACAGTGGCATTAAAGTTAGGGATACGACCAAAAGTTTCATTGGCTATTTTAGCTAATTGTTCGATAGATTGGTCACCATACAGCACCCCATTCATCAGGTTTGCAGAATAATAACGCTTATAGAAGCTCACTAGCTCATCTTGTAATTTACTATTTGGTTTATCTTTTAAAGTTTCTAAGTTTCCACCAGCAAACCGAGCATTCGGATGAGCAGGATTTAACGTTTCAGAACGGATCTGCCAAATACGCATACCATCACGAGCTCGCGCCATAGTTAACTCGGCATTAACCGCATTTCGCTCTTTATCCGCATTGATAGGATTTAACAATGGTTCAGCTAATGCATCAGCAAGTCTATCCGTCGCTTCTGCTAATGCCCCATTTTCGACTTCAAAATAATAAGCAGTACGATGAGAGGCCGTACTCGCATTGTGGCTCCCTCCGTGCTTTTGTAGAAACTCAGAGAAACTACTTGGTTCAGGGTATTTTTTTGATCCCATTAACACCATGTGTTCTAGGTAGTGAGCAAGCCCTAACTGGCTATCTGGGTTCTCAATACTCCCAACGGGTAGAGAAACTGCCGCTAATGATTTAGTGGCTTTTGGATCAGAAACCAGTAAAACCGTCATGTCGTTGTTCAGCTTTATAGCTTTATATTCCCGAGTGTCACTCACGCTTTTGTTGATTGAATCTGGCAATACCTGCCAAAGCGGTTGTGCAGCCATCGCACTACCAACAAATAGTAGTGACCATAGCAAGAATAAATGAGCGATCTGTTTGGATAAACGTAGCATCCTTTAAGGCTCCCCTTATTTTAAGTATTCTGCCATCGGCAGTAAGAAGCGCCGAGTATTCCTCAGCAGCGAGTCGATCAT
Organism: Providencia sp. PROV210; assembly: GCF_028479445.1. Lineage (NCBI taxonomy): Bacteria > Pseudomonadati > Pseudomonadota > Gammaproteobacteria > Enterobacterales > Morganellaceae > Providencia > Providencia sp. PROV210. The sequence goes on along the minus strand of NZ_JAMPNQ010000015.1, from coordinate 218,177 downwards.
TGTACTATTGATATTTCTACAAGCCCTCAATACATAGTCATCTTCCATTTCACCTTTCTTCATTTGGCTTCCTTGCAGGCTTTGTAGTAACGCCGATAATGCCTTTTGCTGTACATCCTCTGACGTAAAATCATATTCCGTGGTTTTCTTATCGAAACAGGCATTCAGCCAATTCCAACCACTTTGATTTAACAGAATTAATGGTGTGTTTTGCCCCTCACAAAAACCTTCAACTAAATTTTGTAAGTGCTTCATTGCAACTTGCTGAGAAACCGAAGAAAAATGCCAAACACTATTTTCTCGCCCTAAAGCTATACTTTCACCCTCGCGAACAAAAGCATTATAAAATAAGTGTTCGACCCACAATTGTACGCCGTCATTTGCCGTGAGATACGCCGGACGATAACGTAGTATCCCTGATTCATGAGCATTTCTTAGCGACCCTGTTATTTTGATCCCATTAATTTCACATTCAATAGGATAATCAAAACGTTGCTCACCGTACTCTTTCACTTTTTCCGCTAAGGGTACGATATCATTCAGTTGTTGTTCCCAAAATAGTTGACCAAATTGCTTAGCAGGTAATTGGCCTGACGCTTTTAACGCTTGATAAAATGGCATGGGATTTTCATCTTTTACCAGTAAATCTAAAACCTGATCATTAATTTTATAGCGCTGTAAACGACCTAAAATAAAAGGCTCTTCTTCCGGTAATTCGGTTTCTTCAATAGAGAAGTGGACTTTCAAGCGTTGCTGGAAAAAGCCCCGTATTGGGTGGCGATAAAAACGCAATAATTGCTCAATAGATAATTCAGAGATTAGCTCACGGCTTTCTAGTAAGGAGCAAAATGGCTTTTCTTGTTGGTCAGTTGTCTTCGCGGCAGGCAGCCACTCTTTCGCAAAACTTTGATATGCAGAGCTAGGGATAAAATTCTCTTTGGCAAATGGCACACGGTTATGCTGAATAACCAAATGCTGTTTAAGCCGTTGAGCGCTCTGATCAATATTTAATTGATTATCACCCTGTAAGCAAAAACTCTGGCAAATATAGTCAAGTAATTCCGTGACTAATACCGAAGGGTTGCAAGGTTGGTTATCACGAATTGAAAGACCAATATAGCTGATATACAGCTGCTGAGCTGCAGAGTTTAAAGCCTCTAGAAATAAGTAGCGGTCATCATCACGGCGTTTTCTATCCCCTCGCTGTGTTTTTTCAGCCATTAAATCAAACCCTAAAGGGGGAATACTGCGCGGATATGCGCCATCATTCATTCCTAGTAGGCAAACGACTTTAAAAGGCACCGAGCGCATTGGCATTAAGGTACAAAAATTTACAGCTCCAGCAAGGAAACGTTGGCTAATTTTTTCATCATCAAAACAGACTGAAAGCTCATCACGAATTAAACGTAACGGAATCGTTTCTTGGTATTCGGAGGTCAGCGCATTTTCAATAATTTTATGCCATTGCTCGGTTAGTAGTGCTAAAACAAGTTCGGTTTCACTATCCACTTTAAAGCAACTGTCTATCAGCTGCTGGCAGATATCTTTCCACTCTTCTAACGTCCTTTCTTGCTCCAGTAAAGTACGCCACTGCCTCAGAGTATCCACCAATAATGCTAATTTCCCAGCTAACTGAGCTGCTAACCCGCTACATTCATCATAAGGTAAAATCCCATTCCATGGCCCATTACGGCTATCCATCGCGTATCCCAGCAACATGCGGCTTAAACCAAATTGCCACGTATTTTGCCCAATCACTGGCAGTGATAACGCTCGAACATTATCGTCATCCAATCCCCAACGAATACCTGATTCATTGACCCAGCGTCTTAGTAAACTCAGCTCACTTTCATCGATATCAAAGCGAGCAGCAAATGCGGAAACTTCGAGTAAAGTGAGAACTTGCTCAGTAGAAAAACGACTCTGAGGAAGATCCAACAACATAATAAATGCCTGTAGGATAGGATGCGCCTGTAACGCTTTTCTGTCAGAAATAGAAAATGGAATATAGTGTGTTGACGAGGTATTACCAAAAACTGCCTGTATATACGGTGCGTAGCTATCAATATCCGCTACCATTACGATGACATCTCGTGGCGTTAATGTAGGGTCTTGTTCAAATAGTGCCAGTAATCTGTCTTGTAACACTTCAACTTCCCGTTGAGCGCTATGGCATGAATGAAACGTCACAGAGGAATCTAGTTCACTAATTGGACGCTTATTTTGGCTTGTTTCGTAGTTTTCTAGCGTAATTCCCAACTGAGCATGGTTTTCAAGATCTAAAATATCTTGCTGTAAATTTTCGAGTAAATTCGCTCGGCGAGTATCTACAAATGCAGATATTTCATTGGCAGCTTCAATTTGCGAAATAAAGTACAAATTGTCTCGCCCTAATTTTCCCCATGAGGCTAATAGTGGGTTAGCAATATTTTGCTCTCCGAGATCATTAAATAAGCCCCCGGCATGGTCTTCGATTTTAAAACGAGAAATTTCATGTTTATCAATATAATGCCGCAATTTTCTTTGCTGTAGGCGCGCTAAAAATGCGCTGCTTTGGATATCCCCCCAATAATACCGGCATGGGTTGGTAAACATCAGATGGATATCGGTATGTTCTGCAATGGCATTTAATGCCTGTAAATACACAGGAGGTAGTGACGAAATTCCACAGATAAAAATTCGCTTAGGTAAATTCTGCCCTAAAGATGGATTACTGGTTAATTGTTCAATAAAGCTTTGGTATAAATTCGCCCGATGCCATGGTGATTGTTGTAATTTATCAGTGTGTTCCACTAAGCAGAGCCATAATCTTCTTTGCCATAGTTGATTCGAGCTTAATCCATCAACAAATTCATTTCGCTGCCATTTTTCAATCCATTCAGGACGATAAACCAAATACTGATCAAATAGATCCGCAATTCGTCCAGCTAATTGGTGAAGTTTTCGTTTATCCGAGTCTTCTTGGAGATAATGGCGTAAAGGCTCAAATTCAGGCTCATTAATGACGTCAGGTAAAATAGTCATTAATTTCCATGTCATCGCAGATTTGGTATAGGCACTCTCTTTGGGAATGTCGGGTAATACTCGACGAAACATATCCCAAATAAATGTAGCGGGTAAGGGATAGTTAATATTCGCAGCAATACCAAAGCGTTTCGCCAACTCAATTTGCAACCATTGAGACATTCCGGGACTTTGCACTAAAACAATTTCTTGTTCAAATGGATGAGAGAGAGGCTCATTCTCCATTAAATGGGCAATTAGCTCCTTAAGAAGGTCTAATTGGTTAGAATGATATACCTGAAACATGGCTCTCTCCTTTGGCACAATACCAGCGACTGATTGAATACTGTTTCTGACCCACTGATAAGGACACCACGGATTCGGTACAGTTCCCTGTTCGTGGAAAATGGGCGATTGTTGTCTGTGGAACGAAAGGCTGTTGGTTTATATTTATGCTTCCCAAATCTATTGAGGCATTTTTTGTTTCTAATGCTCCCTGCATTGCCCTAAGACCCATTGAACCTTGATATATTTGATTAAAATTCAAAGTGATATATTGACTATAGTTTAACAGAGCTATCAGTAAGATAGCAAAAACAACTACTGCCACCATTGACTCTACCAGTGCAAATCCTTGCTGTGAATGGTTCATTCGCAAAATCCTTTAAAGGTCACAGGGCAATAATCTATCCAACCATTTTTTCGCGCCTTGATGTTCTTTTCATTCCCAAGAGGCTCGACCCATCGATAAATTTTCATTGATTGGGATGGCTTAAATTCACTCTTGCCTAATAAGACAAACTGATTATTTTTATAATGTTTTAAGCAACTTTCCCATTTTTGCATTGCTGCTTTCTTACATTCCCATTCTGAATTCTTCGATGTCGTTAAATTCCACGGCTGAGTCAACCCCCATGCCAATGCAGACTCTGCTAAGTTAAAAGCCGAAAAATATTTGGTTTCATTATTCAATTCATAACTAGCGCGGACTTGGTAATAACTTAAGGCTTTCAGTAAGAGTAGCCCAATTGTCATCAGAATCATGACCATCAATAACGCAACATTTCCTTGCTGGTTAAGCTTAGACTTCATAGTGAATTTCTCACATTAACCCATATTTGGTACTGAAATTTTTTATCTGGAAGGCGCTGACTTTCTATATTCATATGCACTTCCAGCAACTGTTTCGCGCTAGACCAATTAAATGTCAATTGATTAACTTTCACTAGCGTTGCATCAAACAAGGATTGCCAGCGAGTTCCGTCGCAATCCACCACATTTCGGTTGGATTCTAATTTATGACCATTTAGCCGATAACCAAAAAAATCTGATTCCAACTTTTTTCCTTGGCCATTAACCCAACTTCCTGATAAATCTTGGTCATAGGCAAAAATAATGCAGGAATTCATTTTACGGCTTAAGAATTTTTCAGAAACTAACAGCGCACGCCCTTCACAATGAACCTGACTGCAATAACCAATACGTCTAAAATCCTTTTCCATATTAATTAAGACCTGTCGCACTTCCCTGTCCAGTTGGTATTGAAAATAAGCTTGATAAAGCTGCTTAAATAAAGCTGGGATCGTGTTCATCACTGCAATACAGACCAAACAGCTAATGACCATCGCTATCAACGTTTCTAGTAGTGAAAAACCCAATTCGTCTCGACGATATCGCACTGGCTTCAGCACGGAGGAACCCCTGCAATCTTTTGATAACTACAGCTACGAACTCGCCCCGCAGCAGACATAAATACCGTTATGTGTTCAGTTTGATTGCCTAATTCAATCCTAAACGCTCGGCTGGTTCCTTGCCTGCCATATAAGTTGACCGACTGCCGTGAAGATCTTTTTAGTTTAATATCGGGGAATCTATCCCCACTAAATTGGCTAATATTCTGTTCTGTCTCAGCATTTTTAATCTGTAAGCGCCAATGTTTAGTCTCAGAATTAATCACTAAAATACGTTGCTGATTGAGGTAGATTCCTTCCATCAAACTACTATAAATAAATTCGACTGTTTGCCTTGCTGCATCAATTAAACGCAAGCGCTGCAATTGTTGTTGCCAGTGAGATAATGCAGGCAACACAACCAGCGAACAAATGAATAGAACCACTAATATTTCAACTAAGGTGAACCCTTGTTCATGAGAAATATGTCGATATTTATTACCCGTAATTATCGCCATCATTACCCTTCCGTTCTTTTTATTATCCTTAGAAAGATATTGGCAAAAATAGCGCCTAACTCCAGAAGTAACGATTCATTTCTCGTCACGCTTCCCAGCACAATGTAACCATTACATCCAAAGTTAAATGTGTTTGGGAACGGCTTCGCAAAACAGATTAAGAAAGAAAACTCTTGGTTCGTACAAACCTAAATTATGAATAAGAATAGTCAGCAGTCAGTGAGGGTATGGGAAAAGAATCACAGTGGATAAGAGACCAAAAATATTGAAGGTAAAAATAATGCACCTAGCAAAAATAAAGGCGCAGATGATCGTCTACGCCAGTATATTTATGGCATGGTTAATTAAACTGTAAATGGGTATTTAATCGCTTCATGGCATTGATAGCCATCTAGCATAAAGTCATCTGTAGTTACCCAAGTTTCAAGATCTTCCAGTGTTTTAATCTCTGGGTTAATTGTCAGACGAGGAGATGGGTAAGGTTCGCGTTTTAATTGAACATCGCGCATTAACGGTAGTTGGTTTTCATAAATATGTGCGTTCACAATTTTATGATACGCCTTACCCGCTTTGTGACCCGTAATTCGGGCTATCAATGCCAATAAAACAAAACACTGGACCTGATTGAAATTAAGCCCTAAAGGAACATCGCAGCTACGTTGGTATGAAGTCAGGTGCAGAGTATCCCCTAATAAGGAGAAAGTATGGGTGTGCATACAAGGACGTAAGCAACCCATTTCGAACTCGCCGGGATTATAAAAAGTGATAATTTCAGCACGATCGTCAATACCGTTTTTTAGGTTATTAACCACTTTTTTAAGCTGGTCAAGATGGGTACCATCTGGACGTTGCCATGTTCGACCTTGAACACCGTATACGCGTCCCATATCATCTTCACCTTTACGATGAGGGTTAGCTAACCATGCTGGGTTTTCATTCGCATTAGCGTTCCATGTATTACAGCCGATTTCACGAAACTGAGCTGCATTATCATAGCCACGTAAATAACCTAGCAATTCAGCAATTGCCGCTTTATAAAAACTTTTACGTGTCGTGATCAGAGGGAATTGGTTATTACCTACATCATATTCAAGATCGGCATTGATAACAGTTAAGCAACGAACTCCGGTACGTTTATTTTCAACCCATTGCCCTTCATCAATAATACGTTGGCATAGTTCAAGATACGGCTTCATAGTGGCTCTCTTACTCTGAAAATCTAAGGGCCGATATTACCTAAAAATAGTAATACCAGCCTAATAACAAACTCATTTATTTACTGTCTATGGGCTTATTATCGGTTTTATGGGCAGGTATATTTTTCCCATATTTATAAGCCCAAATAATCATCAATACACCGATAATAATCATTGGGATTGATAAAATTTGCCCCATACTGATGCCACCGAATAATCCAAGCTGTGAATCCGGTTGTCTAAAGAATTCAACAATAATACGGAAAGCACCATAACCAATTAGGAATAAGCCCGAAACACTCCCCATTGGGCGTGGTTTACGTACAAATAAATTCAGGATCAGGAATAAAACTATCCCTTCTAAAAACATCTCATACAGTTGGGATGGATGTCTCGGTAACACACCATACTGCTCAAGAATAGGCATCAATGATGGGTCTTGAATTGCTAATTGAATATCTTCGCTTCTGGAGTGTGGGAATAAGAATGCCCATGGAGTATCGAGAGTCACGCGCCCCCATAGCTCACCATTAATAAAGTTACCGATACGCCCCATACCTAAACCAAAAGGAATTAACGGCGCAACAAAATCAGAAACTTGTAAAAAACGGCGTTTAGTACGATGGGCAAACCACATCATCGCACAGATAACCCCAATCAAACCGCCGTGGAATGACATCCCGCCATCCCATACCTTAAATAGATATAGAGGGTCATCAAGGAATACAGGCAGATTATAGAAGAATACATAGCCAAGTCGCCCACCGACAAACACACCGACAAACCCAATATACAGAAGGTTTTCTACCTCGTTTTTTGTCCAACCACTGTTAGGTTTGGCAGCACGACGTCCCGCTAACCAGAGCGCAAAAACAAAGCCTACAAGGTACATAAAACCGTACCAATGCAGCGCTACCGGTCCAATTGAGAACATTACGGGATCAATTTCCGGAAATGCTAAGTAGCTGTTACTCATCGTTCCCCACTTTAGAATTGTTTAGTCAAAATTATGCCGCATAATAACACGAGGTTATTGTCTGCATAGAGTTACCTATTAATAACATAGAAGATCAAACTAGATCCCGCCACGAACAAAGCCACCGAGCCCGTTTATTTCCATAAACTCGCTAATTTTATTTCTGACACTTTCGCTGGTTTCTGCCGTAAGTAATTCGGGCACTAATTCAGACATCAGCTTAGGGTCCAGTTGGCGGATTAGATATTTCATTCGAGGAACACTGCGCCCACTCATACTTAAGCTACGATAGCCAAGGGCGATTAAAACCATTGCACTCAACGGTTGTCCCGCCATTTCCCCGCAGACACTAATGGGTAAATCTATGCGCTGACATTCTTCATATGCCATAGCTAAAAAGCGTACAACCGCTGGATGCAGGTTATCATATAGCGCAGCAACATGGGTGTTGTTACGGTCAACAGCGAGTAAATATTGTGTAAAGTCATTGGTACCAATCGAGATAAAATCGACGCGTCTTTTTAGCTCCGGTAATAAAAAAAGTAACGATGGAACTTCCAGCATGACCCCAATAGGGGGTAAATCAATGGATTTACCCAACTGCTGGCCAACTTCACTTCTTGCTCGAGCTATCAGCCCAATGGCCTCATCGACCTCATTAATACTGGTTACCATCGGTAATAAGATCCGCAAATTACCCGATTCTTCATTTGCTCGCAGCATCGCACGCAGTTGGATGAGGAAAATTTCGGGCTGATCCAGCATAATGCGGATCCCTCGCCAACCTAAACACGGATTTTCCTCACTGATCGGCATATAAGGAAGCTGCTTATCAGCGCCAATATCTAGCGTTCTCAGCACGACGGGTTTCGAGGCAAAGAGCTGTAAAACTTCGCGATAAAGCTGCTTTTGTTCATCTTCGGAAGGAAAACCATTGTGCAGCATAAATGGCAACTCAGTACGATAAAGACCTACACCGTCGACACCATCTTGAATTTGCTGTTCATAACGAGGGCTTAATCCAGCATTCAGGCAAATATTCATTGATTCGCCATTTTTGAATACTGCGTCTTGCTTTAATGTCCCCTCTGCTAATCGGCTAAGGACATTTTCCTCTTCAATAATCTGTTGATATTCCTGCGTAATTAATTTTTCAGGCTCAATAAATACTTCACCACGGTAGCCATCCAGAATTAAATGGCGATTGTGCAATAGCGATGGTTCAATATCGGCCCCCATGATTGCAGGGATCCCCATAGCTCGGATCAAAATGGCTGAGTGAGAATGGGTTGCTCCATCTCGCACAATCACGCCAGCCAATTGCTCAATAGGCAGTTCAGCAAGTACGCTCGCACTCAACTCATCGGCAACCAAAATAAAACGTTCAGGCCACTGGTTGGTTGGTGTTAAGGAATCATCCAGATGAAAAAGTAAACGCTGCCCCAAGGCACGCAGGTCAGAACCACGTTCCCTTAAATACAAATCACGTAGACGAGAAAATTGCTGAGCATAATCCTCTATAACCGTTTTTACTGCCCATTCAGCAACCGCTCCCTGCTTTATGGCAACAAATAGCCGTTTTTTTAATTGAGGATCATTAAGTAAATGATTATACAGATCGAAAATTGCCGCACTTTCTTTGGAGGAACTCGCCGTAAAACGTTTACTGATCCGCCGAAATTCCGCGGTTGCACTCTCTAGCGCCAACACTAAACGCTGCTGTTCGCCTTCAACATTTAACGTGGTCGCTTGGCAGACACTGTCGAGAGATGGCTGAGAGGTATCCTGCCAACCATAAGCCATTGATACCCCTTGAGATACAGGGATAGCTTTTATCCTATTTTGCCGATATTGCCCGAAGATACCTTTAGTCTGTGCTTGAGAAAGGATCACAGCCAATTGCATTGACAGAGTCACCATAAAGGACTCTTCAGTTTCGTTAAATAGCCGTTTTTCTTTGTGTTGCACCACCAGCACGCCTAGTAATTGGCGGCGATAGACAATGGGAACACCAAGGAATGCCTTGAGTTGCTCTTCTTTTAACTGAGGGAGATATTTAAATTGAGGATGTTCGCGGATATCAGCGAGATTGAGCATTTCAGATTGTCGACCGACGACGCCAACAACCCCTTCGTCAAACCCAAGACGAATAGCAATCCCGCTAGGCTTTTTCAGCCCGCGAGTTGCCATTAAGTAATAACATTGCCGAGGGTGATCTGCTAAATAGATGGAGCACACATCAGTGCGCATCGCTTTGCAGGTTTCATTCACCAAGACTTCTAATGCTTGAGTTAAGCTGGTCGCCATCGCGACCTTCTCGACAATGTCACGTAAACGCGTCAACATAGGCTTACTTTGCTCCGCGCCTACGATTATTAAATACGGGTCGTTGTGGTAATTTTTGTTCCTGCAAAGGCATAACAACCGGAGCGAATTCTTTCATAACACGGCGATAAACTTCTCGTTTAAAAGAAACCACTTGCCTAACAGGATACCAATAACTCACCCATCGCCAGCCATCAAATTCTGGCGAGTTACTGCGCTGCACGTTTATATCAGCTTCATTACATTGGAGTTGAAGTAAAAACCAACGCTGTTTCTGCCCAATACAAACAGGTTTTGTATCCCAACGCACCAAACGCTTAGGTAATTTGTAACGTAACCAATTACGGGTAGATGCCAGTAACCTGACGTCTTTACGCTGTAGCCCGACTTCTTCGTATAATTCACGATACATCGCTTGTTCTGGTGATTCCCCTGGGTTGATGCCCCCTTGAGGAAACTGCCAAGAATGCTGACCATAGCGGCGAGCCCATAAAACCTGCCCTTGCCGATTACAAATTACAATTCCTACATTCGGGCGGTAGCCATCATCATCGATCACTAGACTACCTCAATAACCAAATTTGAAAGATGCCTAATTGTTTCACACATACCCAAACTGGTAAACCTATATCAATACAGTTTGCAGATATGGATGAAGTAATTACAATAGTCTACGTCTCAACGGGGTGCCAGATTTTGGGCTGAGAAATAACCCGTAGAACCTGATCCGGCTAATACCGGCGTAGGGATTTGAGCTACCGCCAGTAAATGACTGTTTCGGTGCCCTCTCAAATCCTGTGTGTTTTTATGATTTACGCAGGAAAAACAATGGCTAAAAATACATTTTTCACGTCTCTAATTGCTCTTAGCGCTTTAAGCTTCGCCGCTTTTTCGTGGGCAGAAAAACCAACGCTAACGGTCTATACCTATGATTCATTTGCTGCCGAGTGGGGTCCTGGCCCTCAAATTAAAAAGAATTTTGAAGCCCAATGTGACTGTGAGTTGAAGTTAGTCTCCCTTGGGGATGGCGTGGCGCTACTGAACCGACTTCGAATGGAAGGCAATAAAAGTAAAGCCGACGTGATTTTAGGTTTAGATAACAACCTGATGGATTCAGCAGAAAAAACCGGTTTATTTGCACCTGCTGATATCAAAACTGACGCACTCAAACTCCCTATCGAGTGGAATAGCGAAACATTTATTCCTTATGATTATGGCTATTTCGCTTTCATCTACGATACCAATAAAATTAAGCAGCCACCAAAGAGTATGAATGAGCTGCTGGATGAAAAAAATAATTGGAAAATTATCTATCAAGATCCTCGAACTAGCACTCCGGGCTTAGGCTTAATGCTGTGGATTGAAAAACTGTATGGAGATAAATCTGCTGATGCATGGAAAAAAATGGCAGGTAAAACTCTGACGGTCACAAAAGGATGGAGCGAAGCTTACGGGCTATTCCTAAAAGGTGAAGGTGACTTTGTTCTTAGTTATACCGCATCACCGGGCTATCAAATTCTTAATGATAAAAAAGATAATTATGCGGCAGCATTGTTCGCTGAAGGGCATTATATGCAAGTGGAAGTAGCGGCAAGATTAAAAAATGCCCCGCAACCTGAATTAGCGAAACAGTTCTTACAGTTTATGCTAACCCCTGAATTTCAAGGTACATTACCGACAACTAACTGGATGTACCCGGTTATCGATATGCCGCTCCCTGAAGTGTATAACGTGCTACCACTGCCGACTAAATCTCTACAATTTAGTGCACAAGAAGTTGCCAAAGACCGCCAAGCTTGGACTCGTTTATGGCAAACCGCCGTCAGTCGTTAATTAATGTCACCTTATTGCCGGGGGCATTCGCCTCCGCTTTATTGATCACTGTTGCGCTACTGGCTTTTGGCGCACTGTGGTTTTTTGCGCCTGAAATTTCGCTCAGTGAAATCATCCACGATGAATATCTCTGGCACGTTATCGGTTTCACTTTTTGGCAAGCTTTACTGTCAGCGGTATTTTCCGTTCTTCCCGCAATTTTGTTAGCGAGAGCCTTGTACCGCCGACGATTTTTAGGTCGCACACTGTTACTTCGGCTGTGTGCAATGACCTTAGTGCTTCCCGTATTAGTGGCTGTATTTGGCATTTTATCGGTCTATGGGCAAACCGGTTGGTTAGCAAAACTATGCCTATGGATTGGCCTGGAATATGACTTCTCGCCTTATGGTTTACGCGGAATTTTATTGGCTCATATTTTTTTCAACATGCCACTCGCAACACGCATGCTTTTGCAATCATTAGAAAATATTGCAATTGAACAACGTCAAAGTGCTGCTCAGTTAGGCTTTAATGAGTGGCAGCAATTTACTATTTTGGAATGGCCTTATTTACGTCGACAAATGTTACCCACTGGTGCGCTCATTTTTATGTTGTGCTTTGCCAGCTTTGCTACCGTGCTAGCGCTCGGAGGCGGTCCCGCAGCAACCACTATTGAGTTAGCGATTTATCAAGCCTTGAGTTATGACTTTGATTTGGGTCGAGCTACTCTCCTTGCCTTAATTCAGCTCATATTGTGTGTCGGCTTAATGTTAATTTGTCAAAAAATAAACCACTCTTTTTCTGTTGGCTTTAGCCATCAAACTCAATGGGTTGACCCCGCTGATACTCTTTTTCGACGTATTCGCGATACCTTACTGATCATTTGTGCCATTTTATTGCTGATCCCACCGCTACTGGCGGTTGTCGTTGATGGGTTAAACAGTCAATTATTGAATGTGCTACAGCAGCCTGCATTATGGCAAGCAACCTTAACATCCGTATTTATTGCTATATGTGCTGGCGTATTGTGCGTCACATTAACGTTAATGTTACTGTGGAGCAGCCGTGAATTACGTCTGAGAAATGCCCTACGCTTAGGGCAAGCGATTGAGCTCAGTGGGCTAATTATTTTAGCCATGCCGGGTATTGTTTTGGCAACCGGATTTTTTATCTTTTTTAATGAAACCGTGGGAATTCCTGAAACTCCCTATCCTTTAGTGATTATGGCCAATGCGTTGCTCGCTATTCCTTATGCCTTAAAAGTATTAGATAACCCAATGAAAGATCTGGCTCAGCGCTATAATCCCTTATGCCAATCATTGGAAATCAGCGGATTTAACCGATTTAGGATCATTGAATTTAAAGCACTACGCAAACCTATTGCCCAAGCTTTAGCCTTTGCTTGCGTCATTTCTATTGGGGATTTTGGGGTTGTGGCGCTATTTGGTAATGAGGATTTCCGTACGCTACCTTATTATCTCTACCAACAAATCGGGGCTTATCGCACCAATGATGGTGCAGTCACCGCAATGTTATTATTGCTACTGTGTTTCTGCTTATTTAGCCTACTTGAACGCATATCGGGGAAAACCAATGATTGAGTTAACAAATTTGGATTATCAATATGATGACCTGAATATGCGCTTTAATTTTGCTATTGAAGCGGGAGAACGTGTCGCCGTCATGGGTCCCAGTGGCGCAGGAAAAAGTACCCTACTCAGCTTAATCAGTGGTTTCCAGTTTTCTCGTAGCGGCAACATAATATTAAATGGGGTAGATCATACTTTTACGCCTCCCGCTAAGCGCCCTGTCTCAATGTTATTTCAAGAAAATAATCTGTTTGCGCATTTAACAGTGAGACAGAATATTGGTCTTGGGTTACAACCCAGTTTGCGTCTCAATCAATCGCAAATGATGGAAGTCGAGAAAATGGCGCAGCAAGTTAGCCTTAGTGAATGTCTTGACCGTACCCCAGCGCAGCTTTCTGGTGGTCAAAGACAACGTGCCGCTCTTGCCCGCTGCCTAATACGTAATCAACCTATTTTATTGTTAGACGAGCCTTTTTCAGCCCTCGATCCTGCATTACGCAACGAAATGCTGCAATTACTCAATGATGTTTGTTCAAGCAAAGCTATCACATTGCTGATGGTATCCCACAATATTGAGGATGCATTACAGATAGCACCACGGTGCATCGTGGTTGCCAACGGTGAGATTGTCTATGACGGAGGGACACTGTCATTGATTCAAGAAAAAAGCGTTGCTGCCGAATTGTTAGGGATTTTCAATTAACCCAATAAATAATACTGTATAAATTCACACTATCCGCGTATATTAATCGTAGATTATTTACGCGAGTTTCCTTATGTCCTTATCCAACTTTCCTACTGAAAAAGGTTTTATCCTCAGTCGACATTGGAGAGACACCCGTTATGGTGTCGAGGTTACCTATTGGTTACTCACCGATACTCAGCCGCAGAAAGTGACCGTCCCTTATCAACAGGCCATCGGTTTTTTGCCTGAACCAAAGCTTCCTCTTGTTCGCCACCTTATTGAAGGGCAAGCAGACATCAGCTATCGCGCCGTTGAACTTAACGATTTTAATCGTGAAAAAGTCTACGCTATTTATTGCCAGCAATATCGCCAATTGCAGAATCTAGATAGAAACTGTAAAGAGCTGGGCGTGGAATTACTTGAAACCGATATTCGCCCTTGTGAACGCTACCTTATGGAGCGTTTTATTACGGCCCCAGTCTGGTTTTCCCGTAATCAACAAGGAAAGTACCAATTAAAACCCTGCGAAGAGTATCGCCCAACCATCCAAGCAGTTTCTCTGGATATCGAAACTAGCCAACATGGGGAGCTTTACTCCATCGGGTTATCGGGTTGCAATGATAATGTGGTGTTTATGCTGGGCCCTGACCAAGGTCCTGCGTTAAATACAGACCATCGATTGGTGTATGTCACCAGCCGTCCTCAGCTCCTCGAAAAATTGAATGAATGGATACAACACTATGACCCCGATGCCATTATTGGCTGGAATTTAATTCAGTTCGATTTGCAGGTGTTGCAAAAACACGCGGAGCGCTACGGCATTCCGCTACTACTTGGTCGCCAAGGGCGAAAACTTGAATGGCGAGAGCATGGCTTTAAACCGGGGGTCTTTTTTGCCGCTGCGGAAGGTCGGTTAATTATCGATGGCATCGATGCGCTAAAATCCGCCACATGGAGCTTTAGCTCGTTCAGTCTGGAATCTGTTGCTCAACAGCTACTGGGAGAAGGTAAAGCCATCGATACCCCTTATGATCGAATGGATGAAATTAACCGCCGATTTGCTCATGATAAACCCGCGTTGGCTCACTACAATATTCAAGACTGTATCTTAGTTCACCGTATCTTTGAGAAAACAGACTTAATGGCGTTCTTACAAGAACGCTCGAGTGTCACCGGGTTAGCCGCAGATCGCATGGGGGGGTCGGTGGCCGCTTTTTCTCATCTCTATATCCCTCGATTACACCGTTTGGGTTTTGTTGCGCCCAACCTGACTGAGCAAAAATTTCAACTCAATCCCGGTGGATTTGTGATGGACTCCCAGCCAGGTTTGTACGATTCGGTACTGGTTTTAGACTACAAAAGTCTGTATCCCTCGATTATTCGTACCTTTTTAATCGATCCCGCAGGGATGATTGAAGGGCTGGCACACCCTGAACCAGAACACTCCGTCCAAGGGTTTCGTGGTGCTTGGTTTTCTCGCACGACGCACTGTTTACCGGATATTGTTAGCCGTATTTGGCAAGAACGTGATAAAGCCAAGCAACAAAAAAATGCCCCACTATCTCAAGCATTGAAAATTATTATGAACGCCTTTGCTGGTGTTTTAGGCGCTGAGGGCTGCCGGTTTTTTGATCCTCGCCTAACCGCATCGATCACCATGCGTGGTCATGAAATTATGCGGGTCACTAAACAGCTTATTGAAGCGCAAGGTTATCAGGTAATTTATGGGGATACAGATTCTACATTTGTTTGGCTACGAGAAGCTCATACGGATGAACAAGCTCTGAAAATTGGTTATATGCTGCGTGATCATGTCAACCAATGGTGGAAACAACATTTAAAACAAGAATGGCAACTTGATGGGGTTCTCGAACTGGAATATGAGACCCACTATCGCCGCTTTTTAATGCCAACCATTCGTGGAACTGACCAAGGAAGTAAAAAGCGCTATGCAGGCCTAAGCCAAGATACGATGGTATTTAAAGGATTGGAAACCATTCGCTCCGATTGGACACCTCTTGCTCAATATTTTCAAAAAGAGCTATATAGCCGTATTTTTCATCGGCAGCCCTATAAAGAATTTATTCGTAGCTACATTCAATCAATTCGTTCTGGCGAATATGACGATCGATTGATTTACCGCAAACGCCTGCGCCGTAAATTGTCAGATTATCAACGCAATGTACCACCCCATGTCAGAGCCGCACGCCAAGCTGACGAATATAATTTGAAATTACAGCGTCCTTTACAGTATCAAAATGGTGGCTGGATCAGCTATCTAATGACTCAAGCAGGACCAGAGCAGCTGGAAATTTTAACGGCTCCCCCAGACTATGAGCACTATATTCTCAAACAAATCAAACCCATCGCCGATGGTATTTTACCGTTCCTGCATGATGACTTTGATACTATTTTAACTGGGCAAATCAACCTACTGTTTTAAAATGCATATAAAAGAGCAAATTGTATAATTCTTATTATAGGTGGCGCATTTTTAACAGGTGACGATAAGCGAATGTTGAATTAATATAACGCCCCTTTGATATATCGACCTTCAATGTACGCAGTTTGGTGGGATAATCGGTTATACTCATCATAAATTGAGTGGCCCAACGCGTATTATTAAAGGGCTATAACTGCCTTAGCAGCAAAAATAATAAAAATTCGTATCACCCTTGTTTATATCAACACTGGGCAAAGACACTAATTAGCTGTCTTAAAAATCTAAAAACAAACAATCAAAATTATGGAATTAAATTAAACCTATGCCATTTACTCTTGGTCAACGCTGGATCAGCGACACAGAAAGCGAACTTGGATTAGGCGCCGTTGTGGCAGTTGATGCCCGCATGGTGACGTTACTTTTCCCTGCAACAGGTGAAAACAGACTTTACTCACGCAATGATGCCCCAATTACCCGAGTTATGTTTAACGAAGGTGACACCATTACCAGCCATGAAGGCTGGCAACTTCAAGTTGAACATGTTCAAGAAGATGAAGGGTTACTAACTTATATCGGTACTCGCTTAGATACCCAAGAAGCGGATGTCAGCCTAAGAGAAGTTTTTCTTGATAGCAAACTGACCTTTAATAAACCGCAAGACCGACTATTTGCTGGTCAAATTGATCGCATGGATCGCTTTGCGTTACGTTTCCGTGCACGTAAGTTCCAAAGTGAGCAAGTCAAACACCAAGCCACAGGGCTACGTGGTATTCGTGCTAGCCTTATTCCACACCAGCTCCATATTGCCAATGAAGTGGGTAAACGCCACCATCCTCGCGTTCTCCTTGCGGATGAAGTTGGTTTAGGTAAAACCATCGAAGCGGGTATGATTATCCATCAACAACTGATGGCCGGTCGTGCTGAGCGCGTGTTAGTTATCGTTCCTGATAGCTTGCAACACCAATGGCTGGTGGAAATGCTACGCCGCTTTAATCTCCGTTTTTCTCTGTTTGATGATAGCCGTTATAGTGAAGCGCAACACGACAGCGATAACCCATTTGAGACCGAGCAATTAGTTCTATGTTCACTGGATTTTGTGCGCCGCAATAAACAACGTTTCGACCAATTAGTCGAAGCTGGCTGGGATATGATGGTCGTTGATGAAGCCCACCATTTACAGTGGAGTGAAAATGCACCAAGCCGTGAATATCAAGTCATTGAAACTCTTGCGGAACATATTCCATCAGTATTGTTATTAACCGCGACCCCTGAGCAACTGGGACAAGAGAGCCACTTTGCTCGCTTACGTCTGCTCGACCCAAGTCGTTTTCACGATTATCAAGAATTCATCGCTGAACAAGAAAATTATCGCCCTGTTGCTGATGCTGTTTCACTTCTATTATCTGGCGATAAATTAACAAATGATCAGCAAAATCTGCTGAGTGAATTGATCAAAGAGCAAGATATTGAACCTCTTTTAAAAGCTGCGAATCTCGATGGCGACGATAGCCAAGTTGCACGCCAAGAGCTGATTCACATGCTGATGGATAGACATGGAACGAGCCGTCTATTATTCAGAAACACCCGTAATGGTGTGAAAGGCTTTCCACGCCGTGAACTTCACTCTTTAAAAATGCCACTGCCAACCCAGTACCAAACAGCGATTAAAGTTGCGGGTATTATGGGTTCGAAAAAGGATTTGGAAACTCGCGCGAAAGAGATGCTATATCCAGAGCAGATTTACCAAGAGTTTGAAGGTGAAAATGCGACTTGGTGGAACTTTGATCCACGCGTTGAATGGCTAATGGGTTTTTTAACTGCAAATCGTCAAGAAAAAGTTCTGGTAATTTGTGCTAAAGCCGCCACTGCATTGCAACTTGAACAAGTTCTTCGCGAACGTGAAGGTATCCGTGCAGCAGTATTCCATGAAGGTTTATCCTTACTGGAACGTGACCGTGCAGCAGCTTATTTCGCTTCTCAAGAAGAAGGCGCGCAAGTTTTATTGTGTTCTGAAATTGGATCTGAAGGTCGTAACTTCCAGTTTGCTAACCAGTTAGTGATGTTTGATTTACCATTCAACCCAGACTTACTGGAACAGCGTATTGGGCGCTTGGATCGTATTGGTCAAACTCGAGACATCGTTATCAACGTCCCTTATTTAGAACATACAGCGCAATCTGTATTGCTCCGTTGGTATCACGAAGGTCTCGATGCCTTTGAGCACACTTGCCCAACGGGTCGCGCCATCTATGATAAATATTATCAACAACTGTTGCAGTTTATGGCAGAGCCAACCATGACTGAAGGGTTTGATGAGTTTATTAAAGCTTGCCGTGAAGAGCACGATGCATTGAAATCGCAATTGGAGCAAGGCCGTGACCGTCTGCTCGAAATGCACTCCAATGGCGGAGATGCAGGTAATAAATTAGCCGAAGAAATTGGCGAAGGTGATAACGAAACCGAGCTGGTAAACTTTGCACTTAACCTGTTTGATATCGTTGGGATCAACCAAGAAGATAAGAGTGATAATTTAATTATCCTGACCCCATCGGATCATATGCTAGTTCCTGATTTCCCGGGGCTACCACAAGATGGTTGCACCATCACGTTTGACCGTGAACAAGCATTGTCGCGTGAAGATACTCAATTTATCAGTTGGGAGCATCCGATAATCCGTAATGGTTTAGATTTGGTCTTATCAAGTGATACCGGAAGCTGCGCCGTTTCTTTATTGAAAAATAAAGCGCTGCCAGTCGGAACATTACTGACTGAGCTCATCTACGTTGTTGAAGCTCAAGCACCAAAACAACTGCAAATTAGTCGCTTCTTACCAGCAACACCGGTACGTTTGCTAGTTGACTTAAAAGGCAATAACTTGTCATCTCAAGTCGAGTTTGAAAGCTTTAACCGTCAGCTAAATGCCATTAACCGCCATATGGCGAGTAAACTGGTTAATGCGGTACAAAGCGAAGTCCATTCAGTGCTACGCCTGTCCGAACCGATGGTGGAAAAAGAAGCTAAAGTCATTATTGAGAATGCTAAGGAAGCGGCTGATAAAGCGTTAACGCTGGAGCTTTCTCGCTTAGAAGCACTAAAAGCGGTTAACCCAAATATTCGAGATGAAGAACTCGATATTATCGAAGAAGAGCGCCAGCAGCTGATGACGAATATCGACCAAGCCACATGGCGCCTCGACGCTATCCGCTTAGTTGTCGTTACCCATCAGTAACTAGCTGACAATACTGGGTATTTTTTACTAATACCCAGTATCCCCTAAAGGATAATTATCATGCTGCCCTACAATCCACCCACGGATCCTTGGCTACACATACTCTACCAAGATGAACACATCATCGTAGTCAACAAACCCAGTGAATTGCTGTCCGTTCCGGGAAAAGCTCCCGAGCACCATGACAGTATTATCAGCCGAATTCAGCGAGATCATCCAGCGGCGGAATCTGTCCATCGCTTAGACATGGCAACCAGTGGTGTCATGGTTGTGGCTTTAAATAAAGCAGCTGAACGGGAGCTAAAACGTCAGTTTAGAGAGCGTGAGCCTAAAAAACATTATGTTGCACGGGTTTGGGGGCATTTGGAAAATAAAGAGGGTTTAATCGATTTACCGCTGATTTGTGACTGGCCAAATCGACCAAAGCAAAAAGTGTGTTTTGAAACCGGAAAATCGGCACAAACCGAATACCAAGTTTTAGAATATGAAGAGCAAGCCACTCGGGTAAAGCTGTCCCCCATTACAGGTCGCTCCCATCAATTACGTGTGCACATGTTAGCGTTAGGACACCCTATTTTAGGGGATAGATTTTATGCCCATGAAGAAGCATTAGCACTGGCACCACGTTTGCAATTACATGCTCAGGAGCTCTATATCACACACCCGGCCTATGGCACACCGATGCATTTTACCTGCCAGCCTGATTTCTAATGCAATTTAAGTCGCTTAGCTTTTAACTGCCGTACCGATATTTTCAGACTACTGCAAGGCATCTATTAAGCGAATCCCTAGGGCCTAGATAGTGACGAAACTAGGGTTCATGAATAACGATAACAACGCAGTAGTGCAAAATATGCTGGAAAACTATTTAAAGCCAAGCTCTTTTTTGACTAGGTCATAAGCCGCTTGAATTGACTGCGCCTTTTGTTTAGCAATTTCCATCATCTCTGGTGGCAACCCTTTTGCCACCAGTTTATCTGGATGGTGCTCACTCATTAATTTACGGTAAGCCCGCTTAATTTTAGTCGGTTCATCATCCGCAGAGACACCTAGCACCTTGCAAGCATCTTCAAGGGTCGGTCCACTAGACTGCTGATAATACCCACCGGATTGCTGTTGAGAATACCCCTGACCAAATTGTCGACCACTTTGGATCATATCCAAATATTGTTCGAACTGAACTTTCGATATCCCCAATTCTTCCGCAATAATAAACAGCACCTTTCTTTCATTCGGATGCAATGTTCCATCCGCAAAAGCCGCCTGTAATTGAATTTCCAGAAACATCTGAATCAGATCGAAACGACCATAGCAAGCCATACGCAATTGCTTTAGCACATTGCGCAGTGGAAAGTCTGGCGATTTGCCTTCCCTAAAAGCTTGCTGAGCCGCTTTACGTGTTTCACCAAGGAGCTGCATTCTATCCATCAAATTTGACGCTAACTGAATATCAGTCTCTGTTACACGCCCTTTTGACTTGGTTAAATGCCCTAAAATTTGGAAGGTGCTCGCAAAGAAAATAATTTGGCGGTCTCGTTTATTTATTGCGCCAGCAAACTTACGCTGTGCCGATGCTTTATCAAAACCGTGACCAATAAGTAAACCAGCTAACGCTCCCCAGAACCCTAACCCAGAGACGATCGCGAGTATCACCCCAATAATTTTACCCCAATAGTGCATATATCCCTCAATTCTTCAATGCTCAGAATTCAATTTTGCATTATCATACTATTCATTCTGCTCTTGTGCATAACGACTCTGTTCATAAATATCGATAACTCATTAAGTATGAGCTCAGTATTTTATGTGCATAACGATAAGGTACCTAACTACGAGCGCAATAGTTTTTATATTATACTGGCGCAAACGGGTTGGCTAAGTTAGTCTTTGAGCGTTTGCCGACTGTGCCAATTTGACGGACTACATATTTAATGATGAAAAAAAGCTATCCAACAATAATCGCCACCATGGTATGGGCGGCTATTTATAGTCAGCAGGCGCATGCTGACCTCGCAGAACAATGTATGCTTGGTGTTCCTGTTTATGACAAACCTATTGTCACTGGCGATCCAAATAGCTTACCTATTGAGATCCACGCTAATGATATGTTCGGTGAGTATCCAAGCTTCGTGGAATATACTGGCAACGTCGACATTCAGCAGGGCAACCAAACCCTGACTGCGGATAACGTCAAATTAACGCAAACTCAAAAAGCAGGCGAACTCCCTGTTCGTGAAGTTACTGCCACCGGAAATGTCCATTATGACGATCCGCAAATTATCCTAAAAGGTCCTTCCGCTTGGTCTAACTTAGATAATAAAAATACCGATGTGGATGACGGCAACTATATGATGGTTGGTCGTCAAGGTCGCGGTGAAGCGAAAAAAATGAAAATGCGTGGTGAAAATCGCTATTCCATTATGGAAAACGGAACTTTCACCAGCTGCTTACCGGGTAATAGCAGTTGGAGCGTCGCGGGCTCAGAAGTGATTATTGATCGCGAAGAGGAAGTCGCTGAGATTTGGCATGCACGCTTTAAGATAGCGGATATCCCGGTATTTTATAGCCCATATATGCAGTTACCAATTGGTAGCAAGCGCCGCTCTGGTTTCTTGATTCCAATGGGTAGTTATTCCAGCAATGACGGTTTAGAGTTTACTCTCCCTTATTATTGGAACATCGCCCCGAATTATGATGCAACCATCACACCACAGTTTATGACCCACCGAGGCGTTAAGTTAAATAATGAATTCCGTTACTTAATTACGCCGGGTACGGGTACTGTCGCATTTGATTTTTTAAATCATGACCGCGCCTATATTAAAGATAAAGAGAGTGGTAAACGTGATGCTCGTGAGAGCGATGACCGTTGGTTATTCTATTGGCGCCATTCGGGTACCTATGCCCAACATTGGAATTTTGGAGCGGACTATACTAAAGTTAGCGACCGCCAATATTTTACTGACTTTAGCTCTCAGTATGGTAGTACTACGGATGGTTATGCCACGCAGAAATTTAATGTCGGCTATTCCGATACTAATTGGAATATGAAAGTAACGCATAAACAATTCCAATTGTTTGTTGAGGATCCAAAAGCTCGGGCATATAAAGCAGAACCACAGATCGACTTTAACTATTACCAAAATAACGTTGGCATAGTTGATTTCCACACTTATGCTCAAGCGGCACGCTTTACCAGCGTCGGCGAAAATAACCCAGATGCAACCCGTTTACATATTGAACCTGAAGTTAGCATGCCGCTCTCCAATGGTTGGGCGCAAATGAACAACAGCTTTAAGCTGATGGCAACTCATTACGACCAAGATATTCCTAAGTCAAACTCTAATGCAAGTTTAGAAAAAAATGTCACCCGCGTATTACCGATATTTAAAAGTGATGCCAAAGTGGTGTTTGAACGAGACCTATTCCAAGGCAGTGATTTTGTTCAAACTTTAGAGCCTAGAGTCCAATATTTGTATATTCCTTATAAAGATCAAGACAATATCAATAACTATGATTCAGCATTACTCCAATCTGACTATTCAGGGCTATTTCGTGATCGCATCTACAGTGGTCTAGACCGTGTAGCTTCAGCAAACCAGTTCACCACCGGTGTGACTACCCGCATTTATGATGAGTCCCTTGCGGAACGTTTTAACTTCTCTGTGGGTCAAATTTATTATTTAGAGCGTCCTCGGGCAGGTAATTCCACGCTAAGAATCGATGATAAAAGTGATACTGGCTCATTAATGTGGGCAACCGATGCTACATGGCACATTGATGAGAACTGGGGGATTCGTGGCGGATTACAATATGACCGTCGCCTCGGTAGTGTCACGATGGGTAATGCAGTCACAGAATACCGCTTCGATGCTGATAGGCTAATTCAATTAAATTACCGTTTTGTTGATCGCGATTATATTCAGGCAACATATCGGGATGATGATAGAGAGAGCGGATATAAATACACTTTACCTGAATACCAACAAGGTATTTCCCAAATTGGTACTGTTTTAAGTTGGCCATTAAGCGAGCGTTGGGGCTTTGTGGGCTCATACTACTATGATACCAAACAGCAACAACCAGCCAGCCAATTGGTGGGATTACAGTACAATACTTGCTGTTGGGCGGTGAATTTAGGCTACGAACGTAAGATTGTTGGCTGGCAAAAAGAGAAATTCAGCAGTGAATATGATAATAAATGGTCAATTAATGTGGAACTTAGAGGCCTAAATAACAATCATAGTTTAGGTAGTCAGGAGATGTTGAAACAAGGTATTATGCCTTATCAACGTGCTTTCTGATAACCCGCAACATAAAGATCACGATTAGCCCGCAACATGCGGAATCAAAGTTAATTTTATAGGACCATTATGAAGAATTGGAGAACGCTTATTCTGGGACTGGTGTTCGCAAGCTCTGCTAGCTTAGCTGCGCCACAGCAAATGGATAAAGTGGCTGCGGTTGTCAATAACGGAGTTGTGCTGGAAAGTGACGTCCAGAATATGATCAATACCGTTAAGTTAAATGCGCGTAACTCAGGTCAGCAAGTTCCTGACGACCAAACTCTGCGTAGCCAGATCATCGAGCGTTTGGTGATGGATAACATCATGCTACAGATGGCTAACCAAATGCAGCTGAATATTCCTGAAGAAGCAGTTAATGCTACGATTGAAGATATCGCCCGTCAAAATGGCTTGACCCTCGCACAGATGGAAAAACGTCTAGTTGCTGACGGTATCAACATGGCTAAATATCGCAGCGAAATTCGCAAAGAAATGTTATTGGCCGAGGTTCGCAATAACGAAGTTCGCCGTCGTATTACCATTCTTCCTCAAGAAGTGGATGCGTTATCTAATCAGATGGATTCTCAAGCAAATGCTGAAATGGGCGTTAATTTAAGCCATATATTAATCCCTCTGCCAGAAAACCCAACGCCAGAGCAACTTGCAACAGCCGAAGCATTAGTTAGCAAAGTGTTGTCTGAACTGAAAAAAGGTTCTGACTTTGGTAAGTTAGCAATTGCATACTCTGCTGATCCTCAAGCCTTAAAAGGCGGGAATATGGGTTGGTCACGTCTGCAAGAACTGCCGGTTGTTTTCTCTGATCAGCTAAAAAGCTCGAAGAAAGGCGATATTGTTGGTCCAATTCGTTCAGGTGTCGGTTTCCACATTCTACGTGTTAATGAAATCAGTGGTGGTAGCCAACAGCCAATCTCAGTTACCGAAGTTAAAGCTCGTCATATCTTGCTGAAATCATCCCCAATCATGGATGATACAATGGCAAGACAGAAATTGACTCAGCTTTCTCAAGAAATCCGTAACGGTAAAATTTCTTTCGAAGAAGCGGCTAAAGAAAACTCAGAAGATCCAGGAAGTGCATTAAAAGGCGGTGAATTAGGTTGGAATATACCTGATGTTTACGACCCTGCATTCCGTGATGCACTGATGAAACTGAAAAAAGGTGAAATTAGCCAACCTGTTCCTTCAAGTTTTGGCTGGCATTTAATTCAGTTAGAAGACACTCGCAATGTTGATAAAACCGACGCAGCGAAGAAAGATCAAGCATACCGTTTGCTGTTTAACCGCAAGTTTAATGAAGAAGCACAAACTTGGATGCAAGAACAACGAGCTGCAGCTTATGTGAATATCGTCGATGGTCGTCAAAACCAATCAAATGATGAAAACGCAAAATAAGCCTATTGTAATAACCCCCGGCGAGCCTGCCGGGGTTGGTCCGGATTTGCTCATTCAGTTGGCTCAACAAGCATGGCCTGTTGAGCTGGTTGCTTGTGCAGATCCGGAGTTGCTTGTACAACGAGCAAAAATACTGAACCTGCCATTAACGCTACAAGAATACTCACCAAATCAACCGCAATCAGCCTCTGTTTCTGGTCATCTCACTATTCTTCCCGTTACCCTTGATGCGCCAGTGAAAGCTGGAGTTCTCAATGTTAAAAACGGTGAATATGTTACCCAAACATTAGCTAAAGCTTGCGATGGATGCTTATCCGGGGAGTTTTCGGCACTTGTAACAGGTCCTGTACATAAAGGGATTATTAACGACGCAGGGATCCCGTTTAGTGGGCATACCGAATTTTTTGCAGACAGAAGCCACTGTGAAAGAGTCGTGATGATGCTGGCTACTGAAGAGCTGCGCGTGGCACTCGCCACTACACATCTTCCGCTAAAAGATGTTTCTGCCGCCATTACCCAGCAAAGTTTGCATGAAGTCATCACCATTTTGCACCACGATTTGCAAACCAAGTTTGGCATTGAAGATCCACATATTTATGTTTGTGGGCTAAATCCTCATGCCGGTGAAAGCGGACATATGGGAATGGAAGAGATCGATACCATCATTCCAGCCCTTGAAACACTGCGTCAGCAGGGGATCACATTAGTGGGTCCATTACCTGCAGACACTCTTTTTCAACCTAAGTATTTAAATGATGCAGATGCAGTACTTGCTATGTATCACGATCAGGGACTTCCTGTGCTAAAATACCAAGGTTTCGGCAGAGCGGTAAATATTACCCTCGGTCTGCCATTCATCCGTACCTCTGTCGATCACGGCACAGCGCTAGAATTAGCCGGTACGGGTCAAGCCGATGCTGGTAGCTTTATTACCGCATTAAAGTTAGCTATCCAAATGACACAAAAGAATTCATGAATAATAGAGTCCATCAGGGGCACTTCGCCCGCAAACGTTTCGGGCAGAACTTTTTAACTGACCAATTTGTTATCGACAGTATCGTCGATGCCATGCATCCACAACCAGGGCAAGCCATTGTTGAAATTGGCCCCGGTCTCGGCGCATTAACCGAACCTGTCGGTAGCCGAATGGATAAAATGACGGTAGTAGAATTGGACCGCGATCTGGCGGCACGTCTGCACGTCCATCCACAACTCAAAGATAAACTGACGATTATCCAGCAAGATGCCATGACCGTTGATTTTGGCGAACTCGCAAAACAAGCTGGGCAACCTATTCGCGTATTTGGTAACTTGCCATATAACATTTCAACGCCATTAATGTTCCATCTGTTTACATTTACCAATTCAATTTCAGACATGAATTTCATGCTACAAAAAGAAGTGGTAAACCGTTTAGTAGCTGGGCCTGGTAGTAAAGCGTTTGGACGTTTAAGCGTCATGGCTCAATATTACTGTAATGTTGTTCCTGTACTTGAAGTTCCACCGACATCATTCACGCCAGCACCGAAAGTGGATTCTGCGGTGGTAAGATTGATCCCTCATCGCGAAAATCCATATCCGGTGAAGGACATTAAAATGTTGAGCCGTATTACGACTCAAGCATTTAACCAACGTCGTAAAACTATCCGCAATAGTCTTGGGGATTTGCTGAGTGTTGAGCAGCTAATTGAGCTGGGTATCGATCCCGGTACTCGTGCTGAAAATATCTCTGTAGCGCACTATTGTAAGATGGCAAACTATCTGTCTAACTTGTCGGAATAGAAAATCTGAGGAGGCACAATGCTGAATGATCCCAATGTGAGCATCCAAGTTCAAAGTGTCTACATAGAAAGCCAGTCACAACCTGAAATCGCCCGCTATGTATTTGCTTATACCATTTGCATCCGTAATTTAGGGCGAATTCCCATACAATTAATGAGCCGTTATTGGCTCATTACCAACAGTGATGGTCATAAAACTGAAGTTCAAGGTGAAGGTGTTGTAGGTGAAAAACCTGTCATTTTACCGGGAACTGAATATCGATATACCAGTGGGGCAATTTTAGAAACGCCAATGGGTACGATGGAAGGCTATTACGTTATGCTTAGCGATCAAGGGGTCAACTTTCATGTTGATATCCCCGCTTTTCGACTCGCTATACCAACGCTGATTAATTAATTATGTCCACATATATTGTAGGTGATATACACGGTTGTTACCGTGAGCTACGTGAACTTCTAGAGAGCGTTAATTTCGATCCTCAGCAGGATACCTTATGGCTAACTGGCGATTTGGTCGCTCGGGGGCCTGACTCTCTACATGTTTTACGCTACGTAAAAAGCCTCGGTTCTGCCGCTCGTCTGGTTCTTGGCAACCATGATCTGCACTTGATTGGCATCTACTGTAAAATCAGTCGTAACAAGCCAAAAGATAATTTAGATGAATTACTCAACGCTCCGGATATTGATGAGTTAATCAATTGGTTACGCCGCCAGCCATTACTTCAAATTGATGAAGATAAAAAAATCGTGATGACCCATGCCGGTATCACACCTCAGTGGGATATTGAAACCGCGAAAATGTGCGCGCGTGAAGTTGAAGCCGTTCTTTCTAGCGATGCCTACCCACTCTTCATCGATTCCATGTATGGTGATATGCCAAACAATTGGTCTGATAGCTTGATGGGACTGGGTCGATTACGCTTTAGTACCAATGCACTCACTCGCCTACGTTATTGCTTCCCTAATGGGCAGTTAGATATGATCTGCAAAGAAAGTCCAGCTAAAGCACCTCCACCATTAAAACCGTGGTTTGCGTTGCCGAGTAAATTCCCGAAAGATTACGCCATTTTCTTCGGTCACTGGGCTTCTTTAGAAGGTAAATTTACGCCTGAAGGGGTTTATGCAATAGATACGGGTTGCTGCTGGGGAGGTGATTTAACACTTTTCCATTGGGAAACAAAAACGTTTCATCGGCAAAAATCCCACCAAAAGCGCCGTAAAGAGTAATTCCATACCCGCAAAATAGCAAAATGGCACCCACGCGGTGCCATTCTTAACTTTATAAAAAACTAAAGTCAGGCTTAAACTCTTCTCGTCAACACTTCAAAACAAAAACCATGGGAGTTATTTTCATCAGCTTCATGGTATTCAGTGAAAATAGAATCCCACTCATCGGGTTCATACGCAGGGAAATGGGTATCCCCGATCACTTCTGCATCCACATGTGTTAAATACAGCTTGTTCGCCATTGGTAAAAATTGTTGATAGACTTTACCACCGCCGATCACCATGATTTCATCACATCCTTCAACGGCTTTCGCTGCTTCTAATGCTTCTTCTACGGATTTCACCCAGATCACACCTGCATCGGTGCCTGCTTGGCTACTTAAAACAATATTTACTCTTTGTGGCAATGGACGACCAAGCGCTTCATAGGTTACACGCCCCATAATAACGGGTTTATTCAATGTTTGGCGCTTAAACCATGCCAAATCTCCCGGTAAATTCCAAGGCATCGCATTTTCCATGCCGATAACCTGATCGAACGCCATTGCTGCGATTAAGCTAATATTCATCTAACCACCTTAGAAACTAAATATAAAAAATTGAGCACACTATACGGAAAGAGGCATACTTCGTCGACTAAATTTAATCTTCCTTAAATAGGATGCAATCCCTTATACTCAAACAGCTAACTTCAATACATAAAACAACATTTATACCGCTTTTAGTCCCTTATTACTCAGTTTAGTTCAACGCAAAATAAAGAGATTATATTATGTATCAGACCAGTATCATGGTCGCGACCATTGCAGCCCTGGGCATGCTATCTCCCGGTCCTGATTTTTTCCTTATCATAAAAAATTCCGCACGCTACCAACGGTCCGCTGCCATGATGACAGCATTAGGCATTATCGTCGCGATAGCGTTACATATGTCTTATTGTGTTGCTGGGTTAGCGGTGTTAATTACCACCACGCCTTGGCTATTTAATGTATTAAAATATGCCGGAGCGGCTTATTTAATTTGGATAGGTATTAAAAGTTTGATGCCTCAGTCGGCACAACAAGTGGACTTGAATTTAACGCAACATGAGCGTGTTTCATTCAAGAAAGCCTTTATGCAAGGTTTTCTATGTAATCTATTGAACCCTAAAGCGACACTATTCTTCTTGGCTATTTTTACCCAAGTTTTAAGTGTGGACTCAACATTTTCTGAAAAACTGTGGTTTGCATTTATTATCTGGGGATTAGCCGTAATTTACTGGCCAATTTTAGTCTTACTGATTCAAAGTGCACCCGTCAGGAAATGGCTATCAAAAGTGCAGAAATATGTCGATAAGGTACTTGGTGTGGTGCTTGTCGCATTTGGTATCCGTGTGGCACTTAGCTAGTCCAATCACACTAAAAAATAAAAGCCCCAATATTATTTGGGGCTATAAATATCAGTTAATTCACTTCATCTTGTGGCGTGATAACCAGCTGCCCAGCAGAGCCTAAATCAGCCTTTTCTAAATTTTGGCTATAAAATAAGAATGGAAAATGGTTATAAGAAGGTTGCAGCATTTGTACCAATAACTCACAGCGCCCATCAATCCATACCGTATCTTTCCAACCAAAGTTTTCTGGTTGAGCAGGTTGCCCATTACAGCTAATCAGTTTAAAGCGCACCCCCTCGATATGGAAAGATTGAGGCTGTTGGCTCGTGACGCTCCAGCGTTCCCAATTACCTTGGCGGCTCGTAATATCCACGCGGTTAGTATCAAGTGTCGCACCATTAATACCAACCGGATCATTGAGCTGTATATCGCGATTGGTGATCGTCGAGGTAATCTGGGTTTTATCTTCCACTAACTGAGCAGGGACATCATCAGTAACTAACGACATTAATCCGGTTGCTTTGATGGTCAGCACATTCGTTGAAATCAGGTTATTTGATGGCTCAAATAGTCCTTTAACACGATCCATAAAGGATGCTGACTCACCTGCTGTGATAGTTAACTCTTGGGTTTTTGCCATATCAATTAAGACTTCTCGGCGCTCCCCCGGAGCCATAGATAACTCTTGTGCACTTACAGGTACAGTCAATATTCCCTGATCTGATGCAATCATCACAAATGGTCGACCATCACTGATTTTCATGACATAACGTCTTGAATTTGAAGCATTCAATAATCTTAGGCGTACCCAACCACGAGAGACTTCAATATAAGGGTCTTGCACACCATTCACGAGCAGAGTATCCCCAAGGAAACCCTCGTCATTCGCGTGATAATCTGGAGCACCAAAATTATCTAAACGCTTATCTTGGATAATAATAGGAAAATCATCAACACCATAGTGCTTTGGAAGCCGTAAGTTTTTCGTAAATTCATCATCAATGATCCACATACCAAACAGACCATCATGGATCTGTTGCCCCATTTTTCCTTGGGTGTTGGCATGGTACCAAAGTGTCGCCGCATTTTGGCGAATAGGCATAACCGGTGACCAATCCGCATTTGGCGAAATTAGCCTAGCCGCACCACCAATTTGAGTGCCTGGTATTTGCAACCCACTGATTGTCATCGAAACTGCTTCAGGTAACCTATTGCTATAAATCAGTTTTAAATCATCGCCATTTTTTACTCGTACCGTCGGACCGGGTGATGAACCATTAATCCCCAAGATCTCGGCGGAATATTTTCCATCAAAAGACCAATGAATCTTTTGTAATGTGAGAAAAAGTGGCTGCCCCGAACGAGATTCTAATAATGGAGGAACTGGGAGTGCTGTAGTCCCCTCCGCGCTCACATTACCTGAAATATGGAATAGGCATACAGCCAATCCACTCACCAGCAAGGATCGGCAACGACTGAATGACATAAATTCTCCGCTAAATAAAATACCAGCAAATTATTTTAATAAATCATAAAAATAGAGTTATTTATATGAGTAGTTTTAGGTTGGCGCTGGTAATCCTACTACTTAGATACAATAATTTTATCCTGAGATAATTTTGCGAGCCATGATATCGCGAAAGAGAATTAAATTCTAAAAATATATCTATTAATAATTAAAATTTAACTAATTTGAAATGAAATAATTTAACTGAAAAGTAGGCGACAGAGTGCTAGAAATAAATGCTCTATCGCCTGATATAGCCTAGATATTAACGCTTATTCAACGCTTCAACTTCTTTATCTAACTCTTTGATTTTAGCTTCCATCAGGTCATGGCAATATTCAGATAATTCTCTGACCTGCTCTTTGGTATAACCGGATGTATCGATAGGCTCCAACATTTCGATAATCACATGGCCATTATTCCAACGATTGAGCTTTATTTTTCCTTGAGTGGTCGAAACACACACGGGAACAATCGGAACTCCAGCGGCAATCGCGGCATGAAATGCCCCCGTCTTAAATGGCAGCAACCCACGCCCACGGCTACGAGTACCTTCAGGGAACATCCATACCGAAATTTTGCGAGATTTGATTTGGTCTGCAACTTGAGAAATTGTGTTATGGGCTTTTGAACGGTTACCACGGTCAATTAAAATATTTCCCGTAATCCAATATAAGAACCCAAAGAAAGGGATCAGAACGAGGCTTTTTTTACCCACTGTCACGGTTCTTGGTTGAACACCATTCGACATCGTCACCATATCGTAGTTATTTTGGTGATTTCCAATATAGATACTTGGACCATAGTTCTTAGCTTTAGCTGGAACACGGTCAATCATTTTGATACCTAATACCGATGATAAACGACCAAATGCATGTCCGAACGTCATCACGTGTTTTGGGTTACGCGGGCTAAATAAGCAATAAATACTGCCGCCAACACACACCAAAATGGTAAATATAATAACAATGATAGCTCTAATTAGCGCTAGCATAAGATTCCTTAACTTATTCAAAGGGCTTGAAACAAGCCCATACATTCTTGTTATTTTTACTCTGCATTCACTGTATCAACATCGATACGTTCAATATTATGCAAACCACGAGGTAGGGTTGTCCCCTTACGACCACGCTCAGCACGATATTTTTGCAAGTCTTCAGATTTAAATTTCAGTTTACGCTTACCAAAATAGAGGGTAATCGCCGATTGAGGTGGTACCACCATCAGCCAAACCAGCAGGTCTTCACCACTGGCGGCTTGCGCACCGGTGATATTAATGATTTTATTCCCTTTCCCTTTCGATAACTGAGGGAGATCTGATACTGGGAATAACAACATTCTTCCCGCTTTAGTAATTGCTAATAACAAATCTTCTTTTTCGTTATTCAGCTCAATTGGCGATAGAACTTTGGCATTTTCAGGCAATGAAATTAGAGCCTTACCGGTTTTATTCTTGGTAACCAAATCATTAAAGGTACAAATGAAACCGTAACCTGCATCAGACGCCATCAAGTATTTTTGCTCTTCTGGCGCCATTAACACATGCTCAATCGTCGCACCTGGCGGTAACGTTAATTTACCCGTAAGTGGCTCGCCTTGGCTACGAGCAGAAGGCAATTCCAGAGGATCTACGGAATAGCTGCGTCCGGTTGAATCAAGGAAGACCGCAGCTTGATTAGATTTACCTCTGGCGGCTTCTTTAAAGCTATCCCCCGCTTTATAGCTCAGGTTACTTGGCTCAATATCATGCCCTTTCGCACTGCGCACCCATCCCATATCAGATAACACAACGGTGATCGGCTCTGACGGTAAAATTTCGTGTTCACTCAGTGCTTTTGCTTCTTCACGCTCTTGCAATGGTGAACGACGATCATCCCCATACGCTTTTGCATCAGCCTGAATTTCTTTTTTAATCAAGGTATTCAAGCGAGCTTCAGAGCCTAAAATAGCCTGTAATTCATCACGCTCTTTGGCTAATTCATCTTGCTCACCGCGAATTTTCATCTCTTCGAGTTTCGCTAAGTGACGTAATTTTAACTCTAAAATAGCTTCAGCTTGTGTCTCGCTAATATTAAAACGGGACATTAACACAGGCTTAGGTTCTTCTTCTGCGCGGATGATCTCAATCACTTCATCAATATTTAAATATGCGATTAATAAACCATCTAAAATATGCAGGCGTCTTAATACTTTTTCTAAACGATGATTTAAGCGATTACGCACCGTTTGACGACGGTATGTAATCCACTCATTCAGAATTTCAACCAGACCTTTGACTGATGGGCGGTTGTCTAATCCAATCATGTTTAAGTTAACACGATAGCTTCGCTCTAAGTCTGTGGTTGCAAACAAGTGGGTCATGACTTGTTCAAGATCTACACGGTTACTGCGAGGAACAATCACTAATCGCGTTGGATTCTCATGGTCAGATTCATCACGTAAATCTTCCACCATTGGGAGCTTCTTCGCACGCATTTGGTTAGCAATTTGCTCAAGCACTTTCGCACCAGAAACTTGGTGAGGAAGTGCAGTGATCACCGCATTGCCATCTTCTTTTTCCCATACAGCACGCATGCGAACTGAACCACGACCATTTTGATAAATCTTACGAATATCTTCCGGCGACGAAATAATTTCCGCCTCAGTCGGGTAATCAGGCCCCGGAATATATTGCATAATGTCGTCGAGATTTAGCTTTGGTTTCTCAAGTAATGCCACTAATGCACTTGCCACTTCACGGGCATTATGAGGCGGGATATCTGTTGCCATCCCGACTGCGATCCCCGTCGTCCCATTCAATAAAATATTGGGTAGACGAGCGGGTAACATTTTCGGTTCGTTTAAGGTACCGTCAAAGTTAGGAACCCAATCAACCGTGCCATGGGCTAATTCGCTAAGTAATACTTCAGCATATTTAGATAAACGAGATTCTGTATAACGCATCGCGGCGAATGATTTAGGATCATCCGGTGCCCCCCAGTTCCCCTGCCCATCCACCAATGGATAGCGATATGAGAATGGCTGCGCCATTAACACCATGGCTTCATAACAGGCACTATCTCCATGAGGATGATATTTACCTAATACATCACCGACGGTTCTAGCGGATTTTTTATACTTCGCTGCGTTGCTCAGTCCCAATTCAGACATGGCATACACAATGCGGCGCTGGACTGGCTTGAGCCCATCACCGATAAACGGCAACGCTCTATCCATGATGACGTACATGGAGTAGTTCAGATAGGCGTTTTCAGTAAAGGTTTGAAGCGGAATACGCTCCACACCATCATGAGTAATTTCACTCATTCAATACGTTCCTTACTCTAATTTATCTGCTTGAGATCAGACTTCAATTTCTGCCGTATCACCCTTTTCTTGCAGCCAATTACGGCGGTCTTCAGAGCGTTTTTTTGCAAGAAGCATATCCATCATCGACATGGTTTCAGTGTAATTATCATCATCGATAGTTAACTGAACAAGGCGGCGAGTATTCGGATCTAACGTTGTTTCACGCAGTTGTGGTGGGTTCATTTCACCCAAACCTTTAAAGCGTTGAACGTTGGGTTTACCTTTCTTACGGCTTAATCTGTCTAGCACCGCATTTTTTTCGCTTTCATCTAAGGCGTAGTGTGTCTCTTTCCCTAAGTCGATACGGTACAAAGGCGGCATCGCCATATACACATGCCCTTCTCTCACTAGTTTAGGGAAATGGCGAACAAACAGGGCGCACAATAATGTCGCGATATGCAATCCATCGGAGTCCGCATCCGCGAGAATGCACACTTTACCGTAACGGAGCTGGGACATATCTTCACTATCGGGGTCCATACCAATCGCGACAGAAATATCATGGACTTCTTGAGAGGCTAAAACCTCATCAGAAGAAACTTCCCATGTATTCAAAATCTTACCGCGCAAAGGCATAATCGCTTGGAATTCACGGTCACGGGCTTGTTTTGCCGAGCCCCCTGCGGAATCCCCTTCAACCAAGAATAATTCGGTCATTGAAAGATCTTGAGAGCTACAATCCGCCAATTTTCCGGGTAAAGCAGGGCCACTAGTGAGTTTCTTACGCACCACTTTTTTGGAAGCGCGTAAGCGACGTTGAGCACTAGAAATCGCCATTTCGGCCAGCTGCTCTGCAACTTGAACGTTTTGGTTTAGCCACAAGCTGAAAGCATCTTTAACAACACCAGAAACAAACGCTGCACATTGACGAGAGGATAGACGTTCTTTCGTTTGCCCTGCAAATTGCGGATCTTGCATCTTAACGGATAAGACATACGCACAGCGATCCCAGATATCTTCCGCGGATAATTTCACGCCACGAGGCAAGATATTACGGAATTCACAGAATTCACGCATGGCATCTAATAAACCTTGGCGCAAACCATTAACGTGGGTTCCACCCTGTGCTGTTGGGATCAGGTTAACGTAGCTTTCAGTGAGAAGTTCACCACCTTCTGGTAACCAAAGTAATGCCCATTGAGCCGCTTCTACTTCACCAGATAATTCGCCTGTGAATGGTTTGACGGGTAATGTTTCATACCCGTCCACCGACTCCATTAAATAGTCTGTTAAACCATCGCTATAGCACCAGCTTTGCTCAGTTTCATTGAGCAGATCCTTAAACGTAATTTGTACGCCAGGGCATAAAACTGCTTTTGCTTTTAGGTTATGCGTTAAACGAGAAACTGAAAATCTTGGGCTATCAAAGTAGCTAACATCAGGCCAGAAATGGACACTGGTTCCTGTGTTTCGTTTGCCACAAGTGCCGATGACATGTAAGTCTTCAACTTTATCGCCATTTTCAAACGCGATTTGGTAGACCTGACCATCACGGCGCACTGTGACTTCAATACGTTTTGATAACGCATTTACTACGGAAATCCCAACACCATGTAGACCACCAGAGAATTGGTAGTTCTTGTTGGAGAATTTTCCACCCGCATGGAGTTGCCCTAAGATCAATTCCACCGCGGACACTTTCATTTCAGGGTGGATATCAACAGGCATACCACGCCCGTTATCAATCACTTCTAAGGATTGATCGGGATATAAAATCACTTCAATGTGCCCAGCGTGACCTGCTAAGGCTTCATCGACACTGTTATCAATTACTTCTTGTGCCAGATGGTTCGGTCGACTGGTGTCAGTGTACATGCCAGGACGACGGCGAACAGGCTCCAAACCACTGAGGACTTCAATGTCCTCTGCGTTATAACTAGATTGAGTCATGTTGTCATTCTGCGGTAATAGGTGATTAATCGAACTATATCCTAAATAATTCAAATATATCGGGTATATTCAATCAGAGAGTTACTGTTGATAATAACAGTGTCTTCGTGTTTTCGCACTATTTCTATAAATTCTCTACTTCTGAGCGTCTTCTATCAGCCCCAGAAAGCGAATTATTTGAGGGAAATAACTGTCAAACCCAATAAAGGAATGATTTCCGTTTGGTTCCACCGTTTGTTTACACTCTGAAAGATAGGCAACGGCTTGGCGATAATCAAGTACCTCATCCCCCATTTGCTGTAATAACCAAAGTAGATTGGGTGACGTTATCTTTTCTAGATGAAGCGCCTTTAACTCATGTATATGTTGAGGCTCTAATACATAAGTTTCATGGGTATAGGGATTGGTATTTTCACCCAAATAATCGCTCAATAAATCAAAAGGGCGCACCGCTGGATTCACAAGTACCGCAGGAATTTGATAACGTTCAGAAAAGTAAATTGAAAAGTAACCACCTAATGAAGAACCCACCAAACCGATATTTTGATGCTGATGGTCAGCAATAATTTTGTCGAGCATCTCTGCGGCTTGCTGGGGATAATTAGGTAATTGAGGCACGATCATTTTGATGTGTGGATAGTTGATCGACAGCCATGTTTTCAGGCTGCTCGCCTTCTCGGATAATGGCGAGCTATTAAATCCGTGGATATATAATAAGGTCGCCATCAGTAACCATCAGACTCAAGGTCAGGGCTAAATTCCCGCGTATTTAAACGGTGGACATGGGTCGTGATTTCTCGATGACCATTTTCATCGATACACAGCTCCAAATAACGCCAACCTGGAGCCATACAATCCAAAGCAAAATTCGTGCAGTGAGGTTTAAACTGAACACAAGTTGATGGTGTCGCCAGTAACCGAATACCGTGCCAATCCTCATCCATTTCTTGATGAATGTGCCCACATAGCATGGCTTTTACATTGGGATAATTCTTGAGATAGTCAGCTAAAATATGTGAGTTTCTCAGGCTATGTTGATCCAGCCAAGTACAACCTGAAGGCAACGGATGATGATGCAACATGATTAGCGTTGTTCGCGTTGGCTCCGCATCCAAACACGCTTTCATCCATTCCAATTGTTGTTCAGATAATTCACCATGTGCCACATCTTGCAGTTGGCTATCAAGCATCAAAATTTGCCATTCATCACCGATAAATACCTGCTTTGCACTGGAAATACCGGCTATTTTTAAGGTACCGACCATCGCCGGTGGATAATCATGGTTCCCCGGTAGCCAAACACAAGGCGCAGGAATATGTTCAATTCCTGTAGCAAAATGCTGGTAAGCTTTTGGTGATTGATCTTGAACCAGATCCCCTGTCGCCACGATTAAGTCGATAGGTAAATTCTGTTCTGCAATAGCATCAAGTACCGCATGATAGCTTCGGTAAGTATTGATCCCTAAAAGGGTATTTTCCGTATCAGCAAAAAGATGCGTATCAGTAACTTGTAAAATTCTAACAACATTAGGGTTATTAGCAGTCACTTTAAGCTGGCTGTCCAAAAGTATTCCTTTTCCTCAAAAATAGACTTAAACCAATTTATCCAAGTAGTGGAGTCAATAACGGTATGATTCTAACCTGACTACTTACTCAATATCTGCTAATTAGCACACACTTCATTAGATTAATGGTTAATTAAATCTGTTTCACCCATTTTTCATGCAATTTTTGATAATTTAGTTGCAGCCATTGAATGGCGATTACCGTCGCCGCATTATCAACTTTACCACTTTCAACCCATTGATATGCTTGGTCACGGCTCACCACATGCACCCGAATATCTTCATTT
Organism: Providencia sp. PROV210; assembly: GCF_028479445.1. NCBI lineage: Bacteria > Pseudomonadati > Pseudomonadota > Gammaproteobacteria > Enterobacterales > Morganellaceae > Providencia > Providencia sp. PROV210. Next base: position 180,058 of record NZ_JAMPNQ010000015.1, on the reverse strand, counting down.
TCGGTCGCTAACCCATGGATACCTTTCGCTTGAGCACTATCGACTTCACCGACAAAAACATGAATGCGTTCCGAGGTCCCTCCTGGACTAGAAAGATAGCTAATCACTTTTTCAGTTCGCCCAAGCGTTAATCCAGCCTCTTCGACGGATTCACGTCGGACCACTTCTTCAGGAGATTCATTTTGTTCAATCATTCCAGCCACAATTTCTAACAACCACGGCGTTTCGCTAGACTCAATGGCAGGAAAGCGAATTTGCTCAATCAGTACCACCTTATCCTCTTGAGGATCATAGGGTAATACTGCTCCTGCATGTCCCCTTTCAAAGACTTCTCGGACAATTTCTTTACTCCAGCCACCCGCAAATAATCGGTGCTTAAATCGATATTCAATAATTTGAAAAAAACCGTTAAATAATTTACGCTTAGATATAATTTCAATATCATTTTTACTGAATTTAACTGGCGGTTCGATGTTGTTGGTCATGACTATCTCCTAATCTATGGGTTTTTATACTAATAAAAAACGGGTAATTAAAACTGTTTTTAAGGTTTTTTAGCCTTAGATGAGGTAATGTTTAGGTTAATTGAGACTAAATGGCACAAAAGGCTACCGTTATCGGTGGCTATCCTCTGCTACAATATGCGCCATTATTCAAATTTATGAGCAACAATAGGGTCTGTTTTGAGAGCGGTATTGACTCTTCATAGTGCAGGCACATGATACATTGTAGATAACAGGCTCAACATAATTTGCTGTTTAATCAAGGAATCCAAATGAAGAAACTGCTTCCCCTTTTTATTGCTATGAGTTTTGTGGGTCTCAGTGCTAACAGTTACGCAGAAGATTTACTTCAGGTTTATCAAAAATCGAAAGACAGTAACCCTGAACTCAGAAAATCGTTCGCAGAACGTAATCAAGCTTTTGAGAAAATCAATGAAGCGCGTAGCCCACTGTTACCTCAATTAGGTTTAGGGGCTGGTGCAACTTATGGCAGTGGTTACCGTGATGCAAGGGACACAGAAAGTACAGGTCTTAATGCTTCTCTGAAATTAACCCAAACTGTGTTTGATATGTCCAAATGGCGTCTACTGGATCTGCAAGAAAAAACAGCAGGAATTTCAGACGTTACCTATCAAACAAGCCAACAACAACTGATTTTAGATACCTCAACCGCCTACTTCAACGTATTAAAAGCTATTGATGCGTTATCTTATATTCAAGCGAATAAAGAAGCGGTTTATCGCCAATTAGACCAAACTACTCAGCGTTTTAATGTTGGCTTAGTAGCGATCACTGACGTACAAAACGCCCGTGCCAACTACGATAGCGTTATTGCACAAGAAGTTGCAGGCCGAAATGCGTTAGAAAATGCGGTTGAAAAACTGCGTCAAGTAAGTGGCGTCTATTACGGTCAATTAGCATCGTTAAATATCGACCGCTTCAAAACAGCCAATCCAGATGATGTTGATACCATCCTGAAAGAAGCTGAACAACGTAACCTCAGCCTGTTAAGTGCGCGTTTAGCCCAAGATGTTTCTCGTGAAAACATTCGTTTAGCAGAAACTGGCCATATGCCAACAGTAGGTTTAGATGCCTCCACGAGTGTAGCAAACACCTATAATCATGGTAGCGGCTACGACAGAACGACGGGTGGCGCATCCAACAGCTACAATGGTCAAAATAGTATTGGTTTAACGCTAAGTGTGCCACTTTATACTGGCGGAGCAACTAGCTCTCAAGTTGAACAAGCACAATATGGTTTCCAAAGTGCCAGTGAGCAACTCGAAAGCGTTTACCGTAATGTGATTCAATTAGTGCGTTCTTCTTATAACAACGTGACGTCTTCAATCAGCAGCATCAACGCTTACAAACAAGTGGTTGTTTCTGCACAGAGCTCATTAGATGCGATGGAAGCCGGTTACCAAGTTGGGACACGTACAATTGTTGATGTGTTAACGGCAACGACAGCGCTATACCAAGCCAAACAAAACCTGTCGAATGCACGTTATGACTATATGATTAACCAGTTGAACATCGAATTTGCTCGCGGCACATTAAACGAAGACGATATTGCACGTTTAAATGCTAGCTTAGGCAAAGAAATCTCAACTGCACCTGATAGCATCATTCGTAATTCTACCGCACCAACAATTAAATAATCATTTGATTGTTAGGTAAAAATAGCTCGCAAATATCGCGAGCTATTTTTTTATCTGCTATTCCTTCATACCGAATTTAGTGGCTTTTGAGCAATAAGTCTCAGAAATCTAATCAATATCCTAAAATTACTAATTTCATTCAATTTGTTCAGCATTTGTACTTTAACTTTCTGCGCATATCCCCTATTCTAAGGGCAACAAAAAAACATCTTACTTATTATTAATTCAAGGTAATTACCATGACCATGAAGCGTACCAAAGATATAAATCAAAGCGCCTTCCGTAAATCTTGGCGTTCATACCGTTTGGCACCTGTGGCAGTGGCAGTTAGTGCAGTATTTATGCTGTCTGCTTGCGAAGAAAGCGATGAAACCGTTTCTCTGTACACCAATGCGCAAGATTGTAGCCAAGCTAATCCATCCCAAGCTGAGCAGTGTACTATTGCCTATAATAACGCACTGAATGAAGCCGCTAAAACGGCACCAAAGTATGCAACCCAAGAAGACTGTATTGCTGAATTTGGTGAGTCAATGTGTACTCAAGCTCCAGCTCAAGCAGGAATTGCAGGAACCAGCAGCACTCCAGCGGCAGGTGAACAAACGGCACAAGCACAAAGTGGCGGCGGCAGCATGTGGATGCCATTAATGATGGGCTATATGATGGGGAGAATGATGGGCGGTAGCGCAGCCTCTCAACCGCTGTTCAGCTCAAAAAATCCGGCTAGCCCAGCGAATGGTAAATTTGTCGATGCAACGGGCAAAAACTATGGCCCAGCAGTAGCTGGCGGTCGTTCTATGAGCGTACCAAAAACAGCCATGGCACCTAAACCAGCAACAACATCAACCGTCACCCGTGGTGGGTTCGGTGATACCGTTAATAAACAAGCTATGGCGCAAAAATCTTCTTCGTCAGCTAAATCAAGTTCATCTTCCCGCTCTATGGGTGGTTGATAAGTAATGAAACGTGTTCCTATTGTAGAGCGCCCTAACTGGCGTGAAAAAGCGGCGGAATTTGGTTTTGAATTTCACACCATGTATGGTGAGCCATACTGGTCTGAAGATGCCTACTACCAATTTACGCTGGCTCAAATTGAAGAAATCGAAGAAGCTACGGCTGAAATTCATCAAATGTGCCTGAAAGTCGTCGACAAAGTGGTACAAAGTGATGAGCTTCTCGCTCGTTTCCAAATTCCTAAACATTGTTGGGAATTTGTTCGTAGCTCATGGAAAAGTGAACAGCCGTCATTATATTCCAGACTTGATTTGGCATACGATGGGGTTAACCCACCAAAGTTACTGGAAAATAATGCAGATACCCCTACATCGTTGTATGAGTCTGCCTTCTTCCAATGGATTTGGTTGGAAGATCAAATTGCTGCGGGTAACTTGCCAGAAAATGCCGATCAATTTAATAGTATTCAAGAGCAACTGATCGAACGTTTTGGTCAATTAAAAGATCAATATGGTTTCCGTCTGCTGCACATGACTTGCTGTCGTGATACTGAAGAAGATCGCGGTACAGTCCAATATCTACAAGATTGTGCAAATGAAGCCGGAGTTGCGACTGAATTCCTGTATATCGATGATATCGGTCTCGGTGAAAAAGGCGAATTTACCGATACGCAAGATCAGGTGATTAGTAACCTGTTCAAGCTGTATCCGTGGGAGTTTATGCTGAGAGAAATTTTCTCCACTAAACTGCAAGATGCCGGTGTACGTTGGTTAGAGCCAGCTTGGAAGAGTATTATTTCCAATAAAGCGTTACTACCAATGTTATGGGAAATGTTCCCTGACCATCCAAACTTATTGCCAGCATATTTTGCTGATGGTAATAAACCAGAACTTGATAGCTACGTGATCAAGCCACTGTTTTCTCGTGAGGGTGCAAACATCCGCGTGATTGAAAATGGCAAAGAGATTGCTTCTGCTGATGGTCCTTATGGTGAAGAAGGTATGATCATCCAGCAATTCCATCCACTTCCACAATTTGAAGGTAGCTATACCTTAGTGGGTAGCTGGTTAGTGAATGATCAACCTGCTGGGATCTGTATTCGTGAAGATAAAGAATTAATTACTCAAGATTTATCACGTTTCTATCCGCATACGATCATCGATTAAAAAATATTAGCAAACGTATCCAGCCCAAAGCATTTTATGCTTTGGGCTTTTTTATTCATTAAAAAGAAAAAGTTAACCCACTATCACCGACATCATACTCAATGATGCAGAAACAATTCCCTCAATTGGAACCGAAATATCTTCTTCACCATCCCAAGTTCCAAGAATGGGTAAAATGGGTAAAAAATGTTCCGCTGATGGATTCGATTGTTTACCATCTTCACGCTCTAATGCCTTGGTTAACGGGTGAGGTGATTCGTGGCTATGCAAATTATCAGATACAAACTGTTCAAATGAAGTTGCCCAAGGATAAGGCTCAGCTTGTGCATTTTGCCAATTCATCGCCCGCAAATTATGCACCACATTACCGCTACCCATGATCAGAACCCCCTCATCACGCAGTGACGATAACTTTTTACCGAGCTCGTGATGCCAAGATGCTGGTTTTGTGCCGTCAATACTAAGTTGGATCACTGGAATATCTGCTTGTGGATACATACGAACTAAAATTTCCCATGTTCCGTGATCAAGCCCCCACTCCTCTTTATCCTGATAAATAGGCTCTGGAGCCAACAGCTTGGCAACTCGATTAGCTAATTCAGGAGAACCCGGTGCTGGATATTGGATTTGATAAAGCTCATCAGGAAAGCCACCAAAATCATGAATTGTTTTCGGTTTAAGCATGGCTGTAATCGCAGTACCACGGGTATACCAGTGTGCCGAGATCACCAAAATGGCTTTTGGACGAGGCAATGTCTGACCTAAAATTTCCCACGCTTGAGTATATGGGTTGTCATTAATGGCATTCATTGGACTACCATGACCAATAAAAATGGCAGGCATCCGGCTGGCTGTATTTTGGCTATTTGTCGACATGATGATCTAAGCTCCACTAAAAAGTTACTGTCACCAGCATACCCTTTTTTAAATAAAACACAGTGGGGGAATTATGAGAATGATCATCAAAAAATTTGACTATGGGATAATTTGAGGGCAATAAAATAAAGGCCACAAAGGTGTGCAACTTTGTGGCCGACTCAATATGCAAACAAACTAATTGATTAACGAATTAGCTGGCTTTTTTTTCCATCTGAAGACGGTAGTTAGCTAAATCATCAATGGTAACAACCGTTAAGCCGTGCTCACGGGCAAAGACTACCACATCTGGTGCGCGCGCCATCGTACCATCGTCATTGGTTAATTCACACAGCACACCCGCTGGCTTAAAGCCCGCCAACACCGCTAAATCTATTGAAGCTTCAGTGTGACCACGACGCGCTAAAACACCACCTTCACGACCGCGTAATGGGAATACGTGACCAGGGCGGTTAATGTCTGCTGGAACCGCATTATCTGCAATCGCTGTTTTGATGGTAGTGATACGGTCAGCGGCAGAAACCCCTGTAGTTACCCCTTTAGCGGCTTCGATAGTCACGGTAAAACCGGTTTGGTTTTGGCTGGTATTTCGCTCAACCATCATAGGAATATCGAGCTGTTTACGGCGTTCTTCCGTGATACACAAGCAAACGATGCCGCTGCTATAACGGATAGTAAAAGCCATTTGCTCGGTTGTCATGGTTTCTGCTGCAAAGACTAAATCCCCTTCATTCTCACGATCTTCATCATCAAGAACGAGGATACCTTTGCCTTGGCGCAGTGCTTCGATTGCATTTTCGACACGTTCGGTTGGATTACCGAATTCGGAAAGTAGCGTCTGATTCATGGTAAAAACCTTCTAAAGTTACAATATTTAAGTTACCAGAACCAGGGCAGTCTTAGGAATACGAGAAATGAATAGATACAACAACTTACAGCTGTTTAGCCATTCAATATGTAGAACAACGTTGCACCCAAAGGTACAAGTATGCAGATACAGTGATTCTCTCCCATCCGGACTATGACCGTCGGCTCCAGATTCACACTGGATCTGCTGACCTTTATTATCTACGCGAATAAATAATAAAGCGCTCGCGGGCTTCATGCGCGATGCATGTTACCGCCGGTGGGGACTTTCACCCCGCCCTGAGATTACGTAATTAATATAACTCCAATAATTCAATGGTGCAACGAACAAACGATAAACTGGTGGGTTACTCACACTTTTCATCAATAAAAACAAAGCGAAAAGTGTACTTTTCATAATAATGTCATAAGGAGGTTTATTCATAGCGCTGCAGGTATTACACTATCAACAATTATCTATTCTGAATTGAAGGACCCGCGAATGCTCGATCCGAAAAAAATTGAACAAGTTGCACGCCAAATCCAAGGTGCATTACCGAAAGGCGTCCGTGACTTAGGTGAAGACGTCGATAAAAAAATCCGTTCACTATTACAGTCGCAACTTGGCAAGTTAGATTTAGTCAGCCGTGAAGAGTTTGATATTCAAACCCAAGTTTTATTACGCACTCGCGAAAAACTGATGAAAATGGAGCAGCGTGTTAGCGCCCTTGAAGCTCGTTTTTCTGATGAAAAAGTGATTGAAGAGAAACAAGCTGATTGAGGTGAACGAGCTCACTCATTCAAAAACTAAAGTGCCCTGTAAAAATCGTAAGGGCACTTTTATCGATGTTTATTTTAATGCTTACCGTGGAATTAGCTCACGCTCAAGCAATTGAACTATATATTGATTTTTAGATAAATTATTAGCTGTTGCCACTGCATCTAAACGAGATTCTAAGCGACTAGGGTAACGTAGCGTAAACGATTTTATGACTTCATCATCTTTGAACGGTTTAATACCCTCTTCTTTACAACTCTCAATATACTCAGCCAGTGAAATTTTCGCCTCTTTTTTCAGCCCTTCAATGCTATCCGATACAAAATCGCAATAACCACTGACATCCAAAAATTTACCTCTAAATGCTTTGATTTCAGCTTCATAGGCTACTGATGCAGGATGCCCATCGATTGTCATGACATTGCTGCCTTTAATCATATTTCACCCCTATTACATTTTCGAACCATTCACGTAAACCGCTGACAGCGCCTTTATCCATAACATTACCAGGATGTGGCTGGTGAGTTTGAAACAAAGAACCTAATAAAATAAATTTTCGTCTCGAACCATTACCACTTTTAACGATTCCTCCTAGATTATGGATTAAGCTAATGACATCATCCCACTTAATACTTGATTTAGGTGGAATAGTCAGCACATCAATCATTGTTTTACGGTGTCTGGACGTTAATTCCATAATTTTTATCATCGTTAATCTCATGACATCAAGTCTTGATGCCAGTTTAATTCGATGTAAAAAATGACGTCAATACATGACGTCATACAAACATTAGCATTTAAGACAAACTATCACAAATAAAAAAGCCCAACCCCAGTACTTATCTCATACCAGAATTAGGCTTTTTTAAAATACCAAATTATTTTCTAATTATTTGGTTTTCATAATATTTTTAATGATATTTGTGGTTGAAATACCATCTTCAAAATTCAACACCATCACTTCACCACCAGCTGCCCAAACTTCTTTGCTACCTGCAATTTCGTCTGGCTGATAATCGCCACCTTTTACTAAAATATCAGGCAGAATTTCGGAAATTAAACGCTGTGGTGTATCTTCCTCAAAAGGTACGACCCAATCCACTGCTCCCAATGCACCAAGGACAATCATGCGTTGGTCTAATGGGTTTACTGGGCGAGTTTCACCTTTCAAACGACGAGTCGATGCATCGCTATTTACCGCCACAATTAGACGGTCACCTAATTTACGGGCGTTTGCGAGATAAGAAACATGCCCCGCATGCAGGATATCAAAACAGCCGTTAGTCATCACAACGCGCTCACCACGTTTCCTAGCATCCGCAACCGCTTGTTTGAGTTGACTTTCCGTCATCACACCAAAACCATTTTCGGCACGACCACGAATGGCATTTTCTAATTCGATAGGGGAAACAGTGGACGTTCCCAGTTTACCCACGACAACCCCCGCCGCGGCATTCGCTAATGCGCAAGCTTCATGTAATGGGCGACCGGAAGCAATAGAAGCGGCCAACACACCAATCACCGTATCGCCAGCCCCCGTGACATCAAACACTTCTTGGGCTTCAGTCGGTAAATGTAACGGTGGCTCATTACGGCGAATCAAGCTCATTCCCTGTTCAGAACGGGTAATCAACAATGCAGATAACTCTAAAGACTCAAGGAGTTTCATCCCTTTTTCTTCAACATCTTGATTGTCTTTGCAGCGCCCAACAATGGCTTCAAATTCAGACATATTTGGCGTTAACAACGTCGCACCACGGTAACGTTCGAAATTGCTGCCTTTCGGGTCAATCAGTACTGGAACACCCGCTTTATTGGCTAACGCAATCATTTTCTCGACTTCGTTTAGTGCGCCTTTGGCATAATCAGAAAGTACCAACGCTCCAATATGAGGTAATGCTTGTTCGATACGCTCCAACATCGGCTGCGCATCAACATTTTCGAAACCTTCTTCAAAATCAAGGCGAATTAATTGCTGGTTACGGGATAAAACACGTAATTTCGTGATAGTTGGATGGGTGGGAATAGCGACGAAATCACAACGGACATTAACGCCATTTAGATTTTCAGTTAAGGCTTTCGCGGCATCATCGATACCCGTTAACCCAACCAGACGGGAATTAGCACCTAAAGATGCAATATTCATAGCAACGTTCGCTGCCCCGCCAGGGCGCTCTTCCACCATGGTAACTTTAACAACCGGAACCGGTGCTTCTGGTGAAATCCGATTAGTCGGACCATGCCAATAACGGTCTAACATGACATCACCAACAACGAGTACACCTGCTTGTTTATAATCAGGAAGTGTTACTTTCATCCCGTACTCCAGTCTTTTAAATGGGAAATCCGATAATTATTGGCGCCAATACTACCATATTGCGCTATAGACAAAAATAATTTGCAGCTCTATCAATTACTCAAGCCATTTTTTCCAACTTGCTAATACTAACTCACGCTGTGCTGAAAATTGTTCGCTACTGACGCGACTGGGCAACGATTGCAGTGCAAGATGGTGCAGCTCATTTCGCATAGTGACATAAGCCAGTGTTAATCCGTGCGCTTCGTCTTCCGACATAAAATCATACTGAGCCATCAGCTCAAAAATTCGCACATTATCAGACCACCGTGTCAACGCTGGATTTTCGGCAGCAAAGCGCAACACTAAATATTGCGCAATAAATTCAATATCAGTAATCCCACCGGGATCGGCCTTCAAATCAAATTCGTTGGTTTGGTGGCTACCTAAATGCTGGTGCATTTTCACCCGCATATCTCGGACCTGCTGGCGCAATACGTCAGGTTCACGCGGTAAGCATAATGTTTCATGACGAATTTGAGTGAATTTCTGTTGTAACTGGCTATCACCGAATACCATTCTTGCGCGGATCAAGGCTTGGTGTTCCCATGTCCATGCATCATTTTTTTGGTAATCATCAAACGACTGGATTGTACTAACTAGCATGCCTGACTCCCCTGAAGGCCTAAGTCTAGCATCTACTTCATACAAAACTCCCGACGTCGTTCGGGTACTAAATAGGTGAATGATCCGCTGGGCGACGCGCAGATAAAATTGTCTCGCATCAATGGATCGCTCTCCATTTGTCACCACATTTATCGGGCAATCAAACAGGAAAACTAAATCTAAATCAGAGCTATACCCCAACTCCCAGCCGCCCAGCTTGCCATAGCCTAATACAGCGAAACCATACTTTTTTTCATCCTGTTGAGCGAGATGAGCGGGTTCACCGTAGCGTTTGACCATCATTTGCCATGCTTGATGTACGACAGCATCAATAATCGCTTCTGCGAGATACGTCAAATGGTCACTGACCTTCATAACAGGGAGAACCCCAGAAATATCCTCTGCGGCAATACGTAATAACTGAGCCTGCTTAAATTGGCGTAAGGCTTCGAGTTGCTGCTCTTCATCGTCCTCTGGCACCCGCATTAAATATTGGCGTAATTCGTCTCGATAAGCCGTAAGAGGTAGCGGTTGATATAGAGATTGCGGGTCGAGTAATTCATCAAGTAGTAGAGGATGACGCGCTAATTGCTCTGCAATCATTGGAGAAGCCGCACACAAGCGAATAACGTGCGTGAGAACTTCATCGAATTCGAGCATTAATTCTAAATAGGTGGTTCGGCTAACAATACTGAGCAACAACGGCGTAATGCGTTCGATAACGCGACCTGCATCTTCGCGCTCCCCCACTTTGGCTAGCAATTTTGGCATCAGCTCGTCAAGAACATCACGCCCACGAGGACCAATTGTGCGCTTATTAAGATCATGGCGGAACATATTAATGCCATGGATCACTTTTTCCGCTACCTGCTCATCTTTTGAGGGTAAATAGCTCGCAAGTTCCTCTTTCGATAATTCGCTTTGCCACAGTGTAATATAAATCTCATCACACTCTTCAGCAGTTTCTTCTTCATCATCACTGCCAATTTGCTCGGCAAAAATGTGGTGAACCGTGGCCATTTTATCGCTAAGTTGACGATAAAAATCATCCCAACTTGAGCAGCCCATACTCCACATTAATCGAGTCTGATTTAACGCATCATCCGGTAGCGTTTGGGTTTGTTGGTCATCAATACTTTGCAGCAAGTTTTCGACACGGCGCAGAAAAATGTAGCACTCCAGCAATTGTTCAACTTGCTCACTCGGTAATAACGCTAATTCTTGAATACCTTGTAAGGCCGTAAATAATGATTGGGATTGTAAAACAGGCTCGCGTCCACCACGAATAAGCTGAAAAACTTGGGAAATAAACTCAATTTCACGAATTCCTCCAGCACCCAATTTAATGTTATTCACTAAACCTCGGCGACGAACTTCCCGTTCAATCATATTTTTCATGTTTCTCAGCGATTGGATCACACTGAAATCAATGTAACGGCGATAAACAAATGGACGTAAAAGCTTACGTAGCGTGTCGGCATAATGAACGCTGTCAGGCCCCATGATACGGGCTTTGACCATGGCGTAGCGTTCCCAATCACGGCCTTGCTCTTGGTAATAATCTTCTAATGCTGAAAAACTAAACACTAACGGGCCGCTATCGCCAAATGGACGTAACCGCATATCAACCCGATAAACAAACCCATGCACAGTGACTTGGTCAAGTACTCGGATTAACTTCTGCCCCAAACGGGTAAAAAATTGCGCGTTATCCAGCTCTTTGCGACCGCCACGGGTCACCCCATTTTCTGGATAAGCAAAAATCAAATCGATATCGGATGAAAAATTAAGCTCTCTCCCCCCTAATTTTCCCATCCCTAAAACGAGTAACGGCTGAGGATTTCCATCTCTATCACAAGGTGTTCCCCAAGATTGGCAATATTCTTTATAAAGCCAATCTCGAGCTGCAACGATTAAGCATTCTGCTAATTCACTCAGTTGTAAAATGGTTTCTCGTTGAGAACATAACTCAGTGGTTTGCATCCAAGCAATCCGCACCATCATGTGGTTTCTGAAAGTGCGTAATACCTGCATTAAATGATCTTCATGGGTAACTAATGCAAGCTCCTCCTCCAACCATTTTCCGTATTGCTGCCATTCATCTCCCTGCGGAAATTGAGTGCGTAGATGCTGCAAAAAACGGGAATGAGCCAAAATCTGTTTCAGCGCAAAATCACTGAATGCCAAAAAATTTAATTCAGTATCACTCAGGGGCAGCAATTCACTAGCGTGCTCTGTTAACTGATTGATAATTTTTAGATGTTGGCGTTGTAGAAGTTCAGGAGAAAGATGCATATCATCAATACCTATTCGACATTAGGGTACGTTAACGCGGTCAACCATTGAATAAAGGCCAATTTACATTTTAACCATGGGCTGCTGTAGCAAAAATCTTCCGCACTGATATTTTCATCCGCAGCATTCAAACGTAATTGTTCAAGAGGGAGATCATGCACAAACTGAGGCGCTGAATTTTGATAATGTATTAAAAATGCCTGAACAAAACGTAAAAACTCACCAAATCCCTGTTTCGCATGTTCACCATCTGCCAACCAATATAATTCGTGCTGCTGGCAAAGTTGCTGCATGTGCAACAAAGACGCTTCAATTGGTTGCTCTTCATAATCAAACAAAGAAGCAGGACGTTGTAACGGAGCGGGTGTTGAAGATAATAATGAATAACCGCGAGCGGCTTTACTCAAGGAAGAGAGATGCAGCCCATCAATATCCGCAAATTTTTTCGCCAGATTCAGGACATCCGCCACAAACCCTTTTTTTAATTCCAACTCAAATTCTTGAATGGGTAAATCTTTTGCCCCAGCAGAAATAATGCCTTGGTCGAATACAATCTCAATTTCGCTGTCTTCAAATTTTACTAACCATTTTTCACGAGTGAAATTGGTGCTAAATAACACCTGTAATTCGGATTGTAATTCTTGAAGATCTATCCCTTCAGGCCAAATTTCTTCTGGAAATGCTGCAAGATTAATTTCAGGGGATTCGATATCTACATTGTACTCAGGGCGTTGATGTAACCCACCGATGACTTGTCCCGCCGTTTTGATGGTCATTTCATAACGCCCGTCACAACCACGAATACGTAACCCCATATCCCATTGACGTAACTGTCTTTCTACCGTATCAAAATAGATATTTGTCAGCTTGCAAGGCTCGGAATGTTGTGGAGAGAGGGTTGAAATACTCTGGCGAACAGCGTCTATAGCAGAACTCTGAGCCGATAATTTGAGTTCAACTTCTATGTGGTTCATAGACTTCCTTATTTAATAATTTCACTGTGCCCATATTACCCCAATCAATCAACGCAGAGAAAAGAAACCGCACAGAAACCAAAAATTCCAGATATTGATCCTCTTATAGAGAGTTACTTCAATGAAACCCATAATAATTGTATTATTTAGTGATTTAGGATAGTTCTCATTATCGTTCAACATTTACATAACTCTAAGTTTAAACGTTTGCACCCGTAGACTTTACTTATTAGTATTTAATTAATACGACATTCATTCACAGTAAAAAGATAAAAACACTATGCGAAAAATTCCACTCTTATTGATTTCCGCTATGGGGTTAGGCCTGTCCTTCACAGCAAATGCAGAAACACGTTATGTTTCCGAAGATTTATCGACCTATGTGCGTAGTGGTCCTGGAACAAATTATCGGATTGTTGGCTCCTTAAATGCTGGCGAATCCGTTGAACTCATCTCTATTGATAACAAGTTTGCTCAAATTAAAGATGGCAAAGGTCGCACCGTTTGGATCCCAACGGATCAACTCAGTGACATTCCAAGCATGAAAAGCCGTATTCCGCAACTCGAAGCGGAAAACCAAAAACTACGCCAGCAATTAGATAATATTGATAATACGTGGAATGCTCGCACCGCGGAAATGCAGCAAAAAGTTGCAGATAACGACAATATTGTGCGCCAGTTAAAAGCGGAAAATGAAAAACTGAATAATGAATTAATCAAAGCAGGCAAAAAATTAGATATTGCTGAGGTGAATTTAGATGATCGTCGCCGTGAACTGATTCTACAGTGGTTTATGTATGGCGGTGGTGTTGCCGGTGTAGGGCTAATTTTAGGGCTTCTGTTACCTCACATTATTCCACGTCGTAAAAAACGTAATGATGGTTGGATGTAAAACATACATGAAAATCTATCTTGTTGGCGGCGCTGTACGCGATAAATTACTGGGATTACCTATTTCTGATAGGGATTATGTGGTTGTCGGTACGACGCCAGAAGCCATGCTCGCTAAAGGCTTCCAACAAGTAGGTAAGGATTTTCCCGTTTTTTTGCACCCGAAGACCCACGAAGAATATGCCTTAGCCAGAACAGAACGTAAGATTGGTGCAGGCTATACCGGCTTTAGCTGCTACAGTGCGCCTGATGTTACGATTGAAGATGACTTGTTACGCCGAGATTTGACAATCAACGCAATTGCACAAAGTGATACAGGTGAATTAATCGATCCCTATCACGGTGTAAAAGATCTTAAAAATCGTGTTCTGCGCCACGTCTCAGATGCCTTTTTGGAAGACCCTTTGCGTGTTTTGCGTGTTGCTCGTTTTGCAGCACGCTATTACCAACAGGGGTTCCGAGTTGCGCCAGAAACGATGACTCTAATGCAATCCATGGTAGAGACAGGCGAACTTTCTCATCTCACCCCCGAACGAGTTTGGGTGGAGACCCATAAAGCAATAATGTCTCACTCTCCTCAAGTCTATTTTGAGGTATTACGTGATTGCGGTGCCCTCGTCGTGCTATTCCCTGAAATCGACCATTTATTCGGGGTTCCCGCACCAGAAAAATGGCATCCAGAGATTGATACTGGTATTCATATTCTCATGGTCATGGGTGTGATAGCGACACTGTCGAATGATATCGATGTCCGTTTTGCGGCTTTATGCCATGACCTTGGCAAAGCACTCACACCAAAAGAACTTTGGCCCAGTCACCCAAATCATGGTGAAGCGGGTATTCCATTAATTGAAGCGCTGTGTGAGCGATTGAAAATCCCAACAAGTGCACGAGATCTAGCCAGACTTGCTGCCAGATATCACGATAAGATCCATGTCATTGGAAAGCTTAATGCCCAAGAGATCGTGCAGATATTTGATGGATTAGACAGTTGGCGTAAACCAGAGCGGATTGCTCAACTGAGCTTAGTCAGTGAAGCAGATGCCCGTGGACGAGGGGGATTAGAGTGCCAGAATTATCGTCAAGGGGAATACTTACGCCAAGCTTATGCCATTGCTCAGCAAGTCAGCGTAAAACCGATTATTGAACAAGGATTTCAAGGCCCTCAAATTCGTGAAGAGTTAACTCATCAACGTATTCAAGCTGTAGAGAGTTGGCAAAAAACGCAGAAAATAATGGATTAAGAATACACTGGCGATAATAACCGCCAGCGATTGATTAAGCGCTTTTAGTCCCACGCTCAATAAGCACACCAATATTTTTGGCACGCACAACGGCTCCAGGTTTAGACACTTTCACTCTGACCCAAGGCGATTTGAATTCATTAAGCAATAATTGAGCAACTTCTTCGGCAACGCGCTCAACCAAGGCAAATTTATTATTTTCCAGATGATCAATAATCCGCTGACTTACAAGGGCATAATTTAAGCAATCATCAACATTATCGCTCATTGCCGCGGGTTTATTGTTCCATCCCATTTCGATATCGAGCACTAATTTTTGCTCGATCTTTTGTTCCCAGTCATATACACCAATGGTGGTAATGACTGATAATTGTTCAATAAATACGATATCCATCACGTCATTTTCTCGTTTATGTGCTGAATTGATACCACTTCAGGAAAAATATGCGTATTATCCATGTTGAAGTGAATTACATATAAAATAGCTTAAACCGTTTTGGAGTTAGTTATGAGTGCAATCGCGCTTGGCATGATAATCTTCGCCTACCTTTGCGGATCAATTTCCAGCGCTATATTGATCTGCCGTTTGGCGAGACTCCCCGATCCTCGTCAGCATGGCTCTGGTAACCCGGGTGCAACTAACGTCCTGCGTGTCGGTGGTAAAGCCGCTGCCGCAGCGGTACTGCTCTGCGACGTCCTCAAAGGGATGATCCCAGTTTGGATTGCTTATTATTTAAATGTGCAACCATTCTATCTTGGCTTGGTCGCGATTGCAGCCTGTCTTGGGCATATTTATCCAGTTTTCTTCCATTTTAAAGGCGGAAAAGGCGTTGCCACCGCATTTGGCTCCATCGCAGCCATTGGTTGGGATCTTTCTGGACTTGTCGCAGGAACATGGCTATTAACGGTATTACTCAGCGGCTATTCATCCTTGGGGGCTATTGTAAGTGCATTATTAGCCCCTTTTTATGTCTGGTGGTTTAAGCCTGAATTCACATTCCCTGTCGCCATGTTGTCCTGCTTAGTACTCATACGCCATCACGGAAATATCCAACGGCTATGGCGAGGGCAAGAAAGTCGAATTTGGCAAAAACTAAAAAATAAGAAACAAAAAACCGCTAAAGAAGTCGCTCAAGAACAACGCAAAGAAGATGACTAATCATAAGGGCTGAATTTCAGCCCTTTTTTATGCTCATCATTCGCCAATCCACCTCATTTTCCTCACAAAATCATCACGTCTGTACTAGGTATTTTCACTTATTCGTTTTCCAGCGCACACTTTTAATAAAAAGTTAATAATTTGAAAAATTATTACTAATGAATAATTAAAAACTGTCGACTATATAAAGGAAAACTTAACTATAAAAGTGACTATAAAATGAGCAGAACTCCCTATATTACTCAGAATGAACATATCTTAGATGAAGATATAACCCTCATGACAACCAGCAACCTACATGGGAACATTATCCACGCTAATGATTTCTTTGTGCAGGTTAGTGGATATCAACTTGATGAACTAATGGGTCAACCACACCGAATTATTCGTCATCCTGATATGCCGAAGGAAGCCTTTGCAGATATGTGGCGAACCTTAAAAATGGGGGAACCTTGGACTGGGATCGTTAAAAATCGGCGTAAAAATGGCGACCATTATTGGGTTCGTGCCAATATCATTCCAATGCAGAGGAATGGTGTGATCACGGGTTATATGTCGATTCGTATACGAGCCACTCGAGAAGAGATCGCCACGGTCGAACCGTTATATCAATCGATGGTAGAAAATCGAAGTAACCGCAAGATCTACAAAGGGATCGTTCTTCCTAAACGCCGCCAGTTTACCCTTTCCACTCTCAGCGTACGCTGGCGTATTCGCTTAATTTCCATCAGCTTATTTGCGATATGGCTGTTAATGGCTGTGGTATCCGGTTTATCTTCCAGCGCATTAATTATCCCCAGTTTATGTACCTTCGCCACCCTATTACTGGGTAACTTTATGCTCGAACGCAGTTTTGCAAAACCTATCGAAAATATCATGTCCCAAGCCTTAAATGTGGCAAGAGGAAATCGTAATAGCATTGACCATATGAGCCGTGTTGATGAAATTGGGCAAATTCTTCGCTCCATTGGTCAGCTTGGTTTAGTCTGTCGCTGGCTAATTAATGATGTGTCAGAACAAGTAGACAATGTCCGAAAAGATAGCGAATCTCTGGTCAATGATTGTGGTGAGTTAGACAGCCATACACAACGAACTGTCGGCTATATGCAGCAAACGGTCGCCACCATGAACCAAATGTCGGTTTCCGTCAAAATGAATGCGGACAACACCCTCAAGGTCGATATGCTATCTAATGAAACCAGCGAAACGGCGGTGAACGGTGGTGCCATTATGGATGCAGTTGTCACGACCATGGATGAAATTGTACGCAGTACCAGTAAGATAAACTCCATTACCGACGTCATTAAAACCATCGCTTTTCAAACCAATATTTTAGCGCTTAATGCCGCGGTTGAAGCCGCAAGAGCTGGAGAGCAAGGTAAAGGATTTGCCGTTGTCGCTAATGAGGTTCGTAGCCTTGCCAGCCGTAGTGCTAGCGCTGTTAACGACATTCGAGAGCTTATCAATGACTGCGAAAAGAAAGTGAGTTCCGGTAAGGATCAAGTTTATAACGCGGGGAACACCATGAAAGATATTGTTGATCAAGTACAAAATGTCACGCAATTGATTACACATATTAGTCATGCGACCACGGAACAAGCGGCGGGAATTTCTGATATTACTCAAGCTGTTAGTGAACTGGAATCCATCACTCAGCAAAGCAGTTTATTAGTAGAGCAAAGTACAGAGACATCAAATCAAGTGAGAAGTCGCTCGATTCGCCTTGAAGATGCAGTGACAATTTTACATTAAAATGGATGGGTGGCATCGTGAGCCACCCATATCTCAATCCACGTTTGACCTAGGTTTACTTATCCAACGGCGGTAATTCCGCTAATGGCCAACGAGGACGCACAGTCACACCCAACCCTGCGTTTGCACCACCTTTTAGGCGAATGAGACCTGCCAAGGCGATCATCGCCCCGTTATCAGTACAAAATTCAGGCCGAGCATAAAAGACTTCACCGCCACGCTGCTTGAGAACCTCTTCCATTTTTGCTCGCAAAGCACGGTTAGCACTCACGCCACCGGCCATCACCAAACGTTTAAAACCCGTTTGCTCAAGGGCGCGTTTACATTTGATTGCGAGTGTATCAACCACTGCATCCTCAAATGCTCTAGCGATATCAGCACGAGTCTGGTCGTCACTGTCATTATCACGAATAGTATTTGCAGCGAAAGTTTTTAAGCCTGAGAAACTAAAATCCAGTCCCGGCCTGTCAGTCATTGGACGAGGAAAAACAAAGCGCCCAGCGACGCCTTGTTGCGCCATTTTAGATAATACCGGACCGCCGGGATAATCGAGACCGAGCAGCTTTGCGGTTTTATCGAAAGCTTCCCCTGCGGCATCATCGATAGATTCGCCTAGCAGTTCATATTCACCAATGCCAGTCACACTAATCAATTGGGTATGTCCACCCGATACTAACAGCGCTACAAATGGGAATTCAGGGCTTTTCTCTTCCAACATCGGCGCTAATAAATGCCCTTCCATGTGGTGTACGGCCACCGCGGGAACATTCCACGCAAAAGCTAATGCCCGACCAACGGTTGCACCGACCATCAAGGCACCGACTAAACCAGGGCCCGCAGTATACGCCACCGCATCAATATCAGAGCGGGTTAAGTTAGCTTCTTTGAGCGCGGCTTGAATCAGAGGAACGGTTTTACGGATATGATCACGGGATGCTAATTCGGGAACAACGCCACCGTAATCCGCATGAACTTTGATTTGACTGTATAATTGATTGGCTAATAGGCCAAGCTTATCATCATAGATTGCGATTCCGGTTTCATCGCAAGAGGTTTCGATACCTAAAACACGCATTGCACTACCCTTGTTTATTGCATGCGCGCAAGTTTACCACTAAATTCGCATTATCGCGCAATATAATAAATAAATGACACTAAAACTGACAATTAATGACAGCAAAAGGCTGACTTTCTCGGTTGTATAGTCTATAATCAGAGTCCTGTAATAAAAATTTCGTGTGGCTAATTCTCATTATTATCTGGTTTTGCTGGCTTTATTTATGAAGTTAGTAACAAAACAGATAATCTTGCGTGATTCAATTTTATACGGCACTTTACAAACCCGTACTCATTGAAGTAAAATTCCGCACCATTTTAAATGATGGCTGGTGAACCAAAACCAGCGACAAACCGATTTCTATTGAGGTGAGAGGCACATGCCGGTAATTAAAGTACGTGAAAACGAGCCATTCGACGTTGCACTGCGTCGTTTCAAACGTTCCTGTGAAAAAGCAGGAGTTTTAGCTGAAGTTCGTCGTCGTGAATTCTATGAAAAACCAACGACTGAACGTAAACGCGCTAAAGCATCTGCTGTAAAACGTCACGCTAAAAAACTTGCTCGTGAAAACGCACGCCGTACTCGTCTGTATTAATTGATTGCGATCCTAATCGCAACCAACACAGACAGTACTAGTAAGCAGTTAAAGGCCGTGCTTTCCTAAAGGAAGCGCGGCTTATTATCGTTCATCAACAGGCGAAAAAAGAGGCTTATGGCTGGACGAATTCCGCGTTCATTTATCAATGATTTATTAGCAAGAACCGACATCATTGATTTAGTCGATGCAAAAGTCCCGTTAAAAAAACAGGGTAAAAACCATCACGCTTGCTGTCCTTTTCATAACGAAAAAACACCTTCATTTACGGTGAATGGTGACCGACAGTTTTATTATTGTTTTGGTTGTGGTGCCCATGGTAATGCCATCGATTTTTTGATGAATTACGACAAACTCGATTTTGTTGAAGCAATAGAAGAGCTGTCTGCACTACACGGTCTTGATGTTCCTTACGAAAAAGGAACTGGAACAAGCCAAATTGAACTCCATCAACGTCAAAATCTCTACCAATTGATGGAAAAAATTAATCAGTTTTACTGCGCTGCCTTAAATCATTCATCGGCAAATAAAGCCAAGGATTATTTAAGCCAACGTGGTTTGAGCCCGGAAATTATTGCTCATTTTTCTATTGGTTTCGCCCCAGCAGGTTGGGATAACCTCTTAAAGAAATTTGCGGTAAACCCAGAAAGCCGTCAGCAACTTGATGAAGCGGGCATGCTGGTGACCAACGATAATGGGCGCGTTTATGATCGCTTTAGAGATCGCGTCATGTTCCCTATCCGGGATCGCCGAGGTCGCGTTATTGCATTTGGTGGACGAGTATTAGGCGATGGTGTCCCTAAATACTTAAACTCCCCAGAAACCGATATATTTCATAAGGGTCGCCAACTTTTTGGTCTTTATGAAGCGACACAAAATAGTAGTGAGCTGGCAAAATTACTTGTTGTTGAAGGCTATATGGACGTTGTAGCACTCGCACAGTATGACATCCGCTATGCGGTTGCATCACTTGGCACCTCTACAACTGCAGAGCATATTCAGTTGCTCTATCGTTCAACAGATACGGTGATTTGCTGTTATGACGGAGATAGAGCAGGAAGAGAAGCCGCATGGCGTGCTCTCGAAAATGCCCTTCCCTATCTCACCGATGGCCGCCAAATTCGTTTTATGTTTTTGCCTGATGGCGAAGATCCAGATTCATTGGTACGCAAAGAAGGAAAAGACGCTTTTGAGCAACGCATGGAAAATGCGCTAAGTCTTTCCACATTTTTATTTGACTCTTTAGTCCCACAGGTGGACTTAAAAACCCAAGAGGGTCGAGCAAAAATTAGTAAACTTGCTATCCCATTGATAAAGCAGATACCGGGTGAAACTCTGCGCCTGTATATGGCCCAAGAATTAGGAAATTTTATTGGTATACCGGATATTTCTCAGGTTCTTGCTATGATTGATAGAGAGAACACCGAGCAAATTAATTATCAGGCACCAAAGCTAAAACCGACAACAATGCGTATCCTTATCGCCTTGTTGGTACAGAATCCGAATTTTTCGGAGTTCGTTCCCTCGTTAGAGGGAATTGCCCACATCCAGATGCCGGGGCTTTCTCTATTTCAGGAATTGGTTGAAGTTTGCCGTTCCACCCCCGGAATGACCACAGGGCAGCTGCTAGAGCGTTATCGCGATAATAAATTTGCGAAACAGCTTGAAAAACTAGCAACGTGGAACGATATAGAAATAGAGGAAATAGCGGAAAATACCTTTATAGATGCTCTAAATCATCTATTTAATAGCGCCCTCGATGAGCGTTTCGACTATCTAATAGCGAAAGAACGAACACAAAGGCTGACACCTGAAGAGCGCGAGGAAGTCCGTCTAATCACTCTTTCACGAGTGAAAACATAAAGCATCCAAAATAGTACATAAAACGGCTTAAGTGCCGCAAATAACAAGGCAATTGCCTGTAAAATGCTACGAAACATAAAGGGCGTAGCACAGAGAAAAATGTCCCTTTGAATGTTCTTGTTGGCCGTTAGTTTCGCCGACCGACACCAATTTAAATACTCAGAAGTGTGGATACCGTCTTATGGAGCAAAACCCGCAGTCACAGCTTAAGCTACTCGTCACCAAGGGTAAAGAGCAAGGTTATTTAACCTATGCTGAGGTAAACGACCATCTGCCGGAAGATATCGTCGATTCAGATCAGATCGAAGATATCATCCAGATGATTAATGACATGGGCATCCAGGTCATGGAAGAAGCACCTGATGCCGATGATTTAATTTTGGCTGAAAATACTTCCGACACCGATGAAGATGCGGCAGAAGCTGCTGCACAAGTACTGTCCAGTGTTGAAAGTGAAATCGGCCGTACTACCGACCCTGTGCGCATGTATATGCGTGAAATGGGGACTGTCGAGCTTCTCACCCGTGAAGGTGAAATCGACATTGCTAAACGTATCGAAGATGGTATTAATCAGGTTCAGTGCTCTGTTGCTGAATACCCTGAGGCTATCACCTACCTGTTAGAGCAGTATGACCGCGTTGAAGCGGGCGAAAGCCGTTTATCTGACTTAATTACCGGATTCGTTGACCCGAATGCGGAAGAAGATTTAGCCCCAACAGCAACCCACGTTGGCTCTGAACTTCCACAAGAAGAGTTAAATAACGACGAAGAAGAAGAGGAAGATGAAGACAGCGAAGACAGCGATACCGATGACGATAACAGCATCGATCCTGAATTAGCTCGTCAAAAATTCTCCGATCTTCGTGAACAGTATGAAAAAACACGTTCACATATCAAACAATATGGACGTAGCGATGCGAAAACTGTTGCAGCAATTAATCAATTGTCTGACGTTTTCAAAGAGTTCCGTTTAGTACCAAAACAGTTTGACTATCTGGTCAACAACATGCGTGAAATGATGGAGCGCGTTCGTCAACAAGAACGTACCATTATGAAGCTGTGTGTTGAGCAGTGCAAAATGCCTAAGAAAAACTTCATCACCTTATTCGGTGGTAATGAAACCAGCGAGACTTGGTTAACCGCAGCAAAAGCGATGAACAAGCCATGGTCTGAAAAACTGCTGGATGTTGAAGAAGACGTTTTACGTTGCCTGCAAAGACTGCGTCAAATTGAAGAAGAAACTGGCCTGACAATTGAACAGGTTAAAGATATCAACCGTCGTATGTCTATCGGTGAAGCGAAAGCTCGTCGTGCTAAGAAAGAGATGGTTGAAGCAAACTTACGTCTGGTTATCTCTATCGCGAAGAAATATACCAACCGTGGTTTACAGTTCCTCGACTTGATTCAAGAAGGTAACATCGGCTTGATGAAAGCGGTTGATAAGTTTGAATACCGCCGTGGTTATAAGTTCTCAACTTATGCAACTTGGTGGATCCGTCAGGCTATTACCCGTTCTATCGCCGACCAAGCACGTACAATTCGTATTCCGGTTCACATGATCGAAACGATCAACAAACTGAACCGTATCTCTCGTCAAATGCTGCAAGAGATGGGTCGTGAACCATCGCCAGAAGAACTGGCAGAACGCATGCTGATGCCGGAAGATAAAATTCGTAAAGTACTGAAGATTGCCAAAGAGCCAATCTCAATGGAAACGCCAATTGGTGACGATGAAGATTCACATTTAGGTGACTTTATTGAAGATACCACATTAGAGCTGCCATTAGATTCTGCAACTTCAGAGAGCTTACGTTCGGCAACTCATGAAGTGCTGGCTGGCTTAACCGCTCGTGAAGCGAAAGTTCTGCGTATGCGTTTCGGTATCGACATGAACACTGACCACACCTTAGAGGAAGTGGGTAAACAGTTTGATGTAACCCGTGAACGTATCCGTCAGATTGAAGCGAAAGCGCTGCGTAAATTACGCCACCCAAGTCGCTCAGAAGTTCTGCGTAGCTTCCTTGACGAATAATGCATTAAAATAAATAAAACACCTGCAAATGCAGGTGTTTTTTTATCCGCTACTTTCCCCTGACAATCTGGCTTGTTTTCATCATCAACGCGAGACAAAGCATAATTGATATCGCTCCCCCCAGCATCGCCAAATTAAAACCAGAAACAAATGCGGATTGTGTCGCTTGCTCGATAAAATGAGATGATGCCGCCACAGATCCTTTAATCAACCCGTCAACTTCTCCCACTGATAACAGCCTACTGATTTGCGGGTCTTCCATTAATTGGTCAATAGCCCGATGGGTCATTAATGTTCCTAGCAAAGCGATCCCCAGAGTCATTCCCGTTTGCCTCAAAGCATTCATCACCGCGGAAGCTATCCCTGAATACGCTTTTTCAACACTCGCCATCACCAATGCACCAATTGCTGGTGTTGCCATACCCATTCCAGCACCAAGAATAAATAAGATAGCGGCAATTGGTAAATATTCGGTATCTGAATTAACGCGCGTCAGTAGCATCGATGCCGTCGCGATCAATAAGAATCCGATGACCATAATATTGCGCACACTTAACGTACGTGAAAGCCGTCCAAAGCTAAAGGAAAACAGCGCCATGGCAATAAATTCGGGTGCCATGCGTAGCCCTGCCTCAAAGGCTCCCCACCCTTGTCCTTTTTGCAAAAATAGCGCAATAAAAAACACGTTGCTATACGTGGCAAATCCCAAGGCAAAAGAAGCTAAATTGTATTGCAAGAAATAGGGATTTTGCTTGAAGAGAAAAATAGGCAACAAAGGGCGTGGGACGTTTAATTCCACAATCACAAAACCGAACGCGGCAATACCGCCAATCATCAATCCAGCTATTGTGGGTAAACTCATCCAGCCCATATCCCCCGCTTCTATCAATCCATAAGTGAGCCCTGCCAGCGCAACGACGCTAAGTAGCTGACCAAGAGGATCTAACGCCGCCTTATCCGGATCAGCACTTTCTTTGATTCCTAACCCCCCAAGTAATAACGTTAATAGCCCAATGGGAAGATTGATCATAAAAATAAAGCTCCACTCGAAGGTATCGACTAAGAACCCCCCTAAAATAGGCCCGATAATCAAAGAGAGAGCGCTGACTGCCGACCAAATGCCGATCACTTTAATCCTTTCGATATCATTACTAAAAGCTTGTGTAATGATGGATAGCGCCCCAGGAATCAATGCTGCAGCGGCAATACCTTGGATCACCCTGCCAAATAACAGCATTTGTGCACTCAGCGAAAAAGCGCAAATCAATGATCCCACCGTGAAGATCACGATACCCGTTAACCAAACTTTTTTGCGTCCATAACGGTCACTGATTGGGCCAACCGATAGGATCAATGCTGATAAACAGAGTGCGTAAGAATCAATGATCCACTGCAACATCGACAGATTAGCATTCAGCTCCTGACCTATCGCCGGTAGTGCAACATTAACAATGCTGATGTCGAGCGTTGCCATAAAAGTGCCGAGGCACACCGCTACGATCAAAAAAATTCGTTTCATTCTCTTTAACCTTATTATCGATCTTTACTGCATGTTAAATCACGACCGACCGACGGTCAATTAAAATGAGAATAGAAATCATTTATAATTATTCTTATTGATATTGTTATAGAACTAAATATAAAAAACGGTCTATTGACCGTTTGCATGTTTCACTAAGTAACTATTTAACTGGAGTTTCATGAAGATATTGCCAATAACATTTTCCAGCTTCAATTTTTAGACCTACGGTTGAAGTGCGTAAGGTTCTCAGTCCCTCGACCGTTTGGTATTCTTGGTAGCGTAGCCAATATTGGTTATCTGCACACTCAAATAACGGCTCAATATTTTGAACCGTAATATCCAGCGAAGGCTTAGCGCCAACATTATGACTAAATAATTCAGTCACTTGCTCCAAGCCAATACAAGCGCCTTGAATGGTCACCATTTTAAAATCTTTATCAAAGCTGGCTAATAGTGGCTGAAGGCTCTTCCCCTGATGACGCCCCGTAAATACATCCTCAATAAGCACATGAACATCAATGATGCTCTGTACGGCCAAAGCCATTTGCTGGTCCATCTTATTTTCCTTTAATCACTGAAATTAACGATAACAGCCCCAGAAGTGCTGCAATAAAAAAAGTATATTGATAACGAACTAGATCGCTTGAAGAGGTCATCAAGTTAAAAATTGAAATTAATACCACGGT
Source organism: Providencia sp. PROV210 (assembly GCF_028479445.1). NCBI lineage: Bacteria > Pseudomonadati > Pseudomonadota > Gammaproteobacteria > Enterobacterales > Morganellaceae > Providencia > Providencia sp. PROV210. Next base: position 154,248 of record NZ_JAMPNQ010000015.1, on the reverse strand, counting down.
CCCCACACTGAATGCCACCTGCCGATTAATATTCCACAGCACGCTACCTTGTAATAAATCGCGATCTTTAAAATCAATCAGTGCACTAATTTGCGCCGTATTTGCGCTCATTCCACCGCCCATTCCCATTAATAAATAGGCAATAACCAGTAATCCTAGTTGGCTTTGGTTATCAATCCAGAATAGAGAAAATATCCCTAAACTGTGCAGCGTAATTCCTGCAATAAATAAACTACGCTTACCAAGACGATGATAAAAATAGCCACCGGATATCATGGAAAATAACGCACCCGCAGCGTACAACAACATAAATAACCCGGTCTGTTGAGCATTAAAGCCAATATTGGTTTGTAGGTTAAAAATATTAAGTAAGTTAACCCCCGTAAAAATTCCCGGCACCGCGTAATAGACAATAAATCCATTCCGTAAATTGTAATTTTTAAGTAGCTGTAAATTTAAAATAGGCGCTCGGCATTTTTGGGCATACCGTAAATATACCGCCAATAGCAATGCTGAGGCCCCAAAACTCAATAGTGCCAATATAAGATTTTGATAATCGTTATACAGGGAAAAAGACATTAATAAGCCCAGTAAACTAAGGCTGACTAATAGTAGGCCGAAAATATCCGGTTTTTCACGAGCCTGTTTTTCACCATTTTTTACCCATCCCCAGGCTAATAATGCCGCTAAGAGAGAAAATGGAATATTGGCAAAAAATACCCAACGCCATGAGAAAGAATCAATGATCATGCCGCCAATCGCTGGAGAAAATGCAGGGGCAATCAACGCTACCGTCATAATCATGGTCGATATTTTTTGGCGTTCTTGATTAGGAAATAAGCTAAAAACTAACGCTTGCCCAACTGGGATTAATAGCCCACCAGAAACCCCTTGAATAAAGCGCCAAAAAATTAAGCTATAAATAGAATCACTGATACCACACATTCCCACTGCAAGAGTAAATAGCAGCATGGAATAAGCGAGTAGCTTGCGCTCGCCGAGCCGCCCTGAAAGCCATAAGCTGATTGGCATAATCAGCACCAACCCTAAAATATAGGCATTCGCGACCCAAGCCACCATCGATTGGCTGGTTGAAAAATGCGTTGCGATATTGGGTAACGCAATGGCGGACATAAAAATATTAATACAATCAATGAAGAAACCGAGAAGAAATACTGTAGCAATTTGATAACGATAGGACATAACTACCTCCGGTCGCAAAGAGTAAGGCTGAGGGCTTTCTTTGTCGATGCAAGGGAAGTAAAATCATTGTTTAATACAATCAAACAATCGAGCTAATTATGCAAAAAAATCTCAAGCAAATTACCAGTTTTCTTCAGGTGGTCGATTCCGGATCTTTCACGAAAGCTGCTGAAATTTTGGGATTAAGCCGCTCGATGGTGAGTATTGATATTAAGCAATTGGAACAGCACCTGAACGTCAGTTTATTAACGCGAAATACCCGCAATATTGCCCTGACAGAAGTGGGAAAACATTTCTACGATGACTTTAAACGCATTCAGTTGCAAATTGAGGAGGCGTTTGAAAAGAGCCAAAATCTCGGATTGAATATCACAGGAACATTGCGTTTTTCTTCAACCAATGAATTTGGTCAGCGCTATATTTTGCCTTTATTACCTGAATTTTGTCGCCTATACCCCAAGCTACATCTGCAATATACCTTCAATTCTTCTCTCGATGATTTGATCTCAGAAAAATTAGATATTGCCATTCGCTTAGGTAATTTGAAGAGTTCGTCATTAAAAGTACGTAAGCTGGGAGAATATGCTATTCATTTGGTAGCAACACCGCAATTTGCTCGCCAATACCCTATTGTACAAATCAGCGATTTGGCCGAGATTCCGTGGATCACTCATTCATTATTAAATTGGCAGGATACCGAATATTTTTTGCAAAATAATTCCGGTGAAAAATTCGAATTACCGCTGATCAATAGCCAATATTCATCCAATTCAGCGGAGGTTATCCATCAAATGGCTTTAGCTTCTTTAGGCGTTGCAATTTGCCCAGATTGGTTGGTAGAAGAGGATATTAAACATAACCGATTAATTCGTTTATTGCCTGAGTTCAGTCTTCCAAAAAGAAACATTCAATTGCTTTACCCCAATACCAGTAACCTCCCCGCTAAAACACGGGCATTTATTGAGTTTTTGGTGGGTAATATTTCAGTAAAGTAATCCCTATTTAAAATAAAATTAAGTTATCTATATTAATATTATTCGATAATTTATTATTTTTATTCCATGTAAACATAAATAGAGTCAAATCATCTTTAATCAGAAATGAATGCCCAGCTAAAATTAATTGCTGTTGCTCATGAGAACATTCAGCCCAGAAACCATCGGTAGCAATGACTATATTCCCCTCGAATAACTCAATCTCATCCAGAAAATCCAATATCAAATCTCTTTGTAAATTAAAATTTCTAGTAACAATTTTTCTTTTTTCATCTTTAAGCATTTGGATATTAAAAAATCCCCCTAGTGGATTTGCTCCTGTATGAACATTTGTAACCCAATGAATAGGCGTATTTCCATTATATATTCCCAGCCTGACATCCCCTGCATGAAAACAAAAAAAAGATTGTTCAAGTTTACCAAATATTAAAATACTCGCTTTACCAATCTGATACTGTTTTTTCGTTTTTTCAAACGCTAATTGAATACAAAAATGAATAATTTCATCACTATATTCGGTTAAGGAATCTACTGTATTTGAAAGTATTTTAGAGAAAAAAACTGCCATTTCAGGCTGGGCTGGTGATGAAGTTGATATATCAAAAGCAATAATAAGGGTTATTTTTTCTCTGAGAATAAGCGCAAAAACATCTTTATTACACGCTCTATCCTGACCAATAACAGAATAAAATTCCCATGAAAAATCATTATCCTGTATTAATTTATGCATGCATTTAACCTATCATAGATAATATCTTCTCGCCGACGATCACCTTGAGTCGCACTCTGTACAACCATTTCAAAATCATATTCATTGATTATTTTTAATAATTTTTTTGAAATATATGTTTTTAACTCAATATCAGCATGTGCAATATCATCTACAATACTTTCTCTTCCATCAAAGAGATTCAAAATATCTTCAATATCATGGCTACTCAGTAAGTCGCCATTTCCTCTACCAAGATAAGCTTCTAATTTAGTTGCAATAAAATACTCAGGGCGAATAAGTTTGATGATAATGCCACTTTCTATTGTGTAATCTAATGCTGTTTCTGCTGCTCTCTTATACCAAGAATTACTAAATCCTAATGCTTGCTCATCTATTGGCATAAAATCGACTTTTAATTCCCCCAATAACATTCGGCATATCACATCATCGGTTGGGTCTTCTTTGAATCCTTTACATCTCAGCTGCTCTTGCAACTTAGCAAATTTTGCATATCCAGTAATATTAACGATTAAATCGACATCATCAGTATATCGAACCTGCTCGCGAGTAAATTCATCTGTTACAAATAATCCCGTTGTACACCCACCGACAAATATAACTTGCTGTAGTAGCTCATTTCCTAATGCTTTAGCTACCGTTAAAAGCATCTCTTTCTGTAAATTAATTGTATTCACTTAACTCCCTCAAAAATAACTTTTAGCTTTTCTAAAGCTAAGTTATGTTCCCTTGGTCGACCAATTCTGATGGCGTCAACTAATGCTAACATCGCGTATAAGCGATTATCGTTTTGTATAGCTTGAAATATATTAGGGTGAAGTGGTGTAATCATCACTCCCTTAGTTTTTCCTCTAGGATCTGGCCATACAGGAGGAATTTCTCCTGATGACATTAGCTCCCCTTTTAATACAGGGGCGGCAATAGAGGTTGCGATTCCCCTAGATAAAATACCTTCTTTTGCTGGAAATACATATTTAATACCATATGCAATAAACTCTAATAGCCCTTTTATATTCACTTTTGGAATACCTAGGGTTCGATCTGGTTTTGCCAACCCTACTTCGTACATACGATTTAAGCTTAAACTCACTTGTGACTTACTAATCCCTGTGTATAGTTCAAGATTTCTAACCGTAAAATGGCTCTGGATATCATTTTCCCAGTCAATCCTACTCCCATGTAAATTGATAATCTCACTATCAGTATTACGATCATTCATCTCAATATACATAGACATAATTTTGAGAAGAAGCAAAATATCTTGGCTTTTCATCTTTCCTCCAATTTATCGTCCCGCATCCTAGGACTAAGGACAATTATCATAGCAAAAAAATTTATGTCAAGGAGGGAAGCTTTACGGGTATAACACAAATAAAATTTTAAACGTTTAAAACAGAGTCACACACTTTTTCCAGCAGTGCTTTGTTATGGCTAAAAATAATCATAGCGAGGGGACGTTGTTGAGAGAGGCGGATCAAATGTTGCCAAACCTCTTTTTGCAAATGAGCATCGAGCTGGGCGGTGATTTCATCCGCGATCAGCACTTTTGTTCGAGGATCTAACGCTCTTAATAACGCAATGCGGGCAAGCTCTCCACCGGAAAGCTCACTAGGGCGGCGAGTTAACCATTCAGATTTAATAGAGAGCATCTCCAAATATTCAGCACCAGGCTCCCACGCATCACGGACACTGGCACCCACCGTACGATAAGGATTAAAACTTTTTTCAGGGTGTTGAGGAACTAACTGAATGGGGCAATATCCATGACGAGGGAGTGGTTTGCCATTAAACAAAATTTGCCCTTCGGTGGGCAATTGCCATTGACCGAGCACACGTCCAAGCGTGGTTTTGCCAAATCCACTGGGTGCAGAAATACCTAAACGTTCATTATCAGCGAGTGATAAGCAAAGGTCGTCCCACAATACGCGCCCCGCTTGCTCGATACGCAAATTTTGAACTTCTAGCATCCCATTATCTCCACTCATCCATCATCATAAACTGGTGCTCAGGCAACGCATTCCAGAGGGATTGGATCCACTTTCCTCCGCCACCTTGTTTAAGCTTTTGGCTACTGAGTACTTCTTCCAAAGTCCCATTACGCAACAGTGCAACTCGGTCAGCAAACCGTACCGCCATGGACAAATCGTGAGTCACCCACAGTACGCCCCGCCCATCACGGCATAAGGATTTGATATTTTCAAGTAACTGCAAAGCATGCTCATCATCCAACCACGAGGAAATTTCATCTGCTAAAATATATTCCGCACGGGATAGCGTGGCGCTGCTTGCCAGTACCCTTTTTGCCATGCCCCCAGAAAGTTGGCTGGGGTAGCTATTCACCAAACTGGACTGTAAGTTGTATTCCTGTAAATGCCGAGCCACATCATGCATTTTAAGATGCTGGCCACTCAATACTGCGGCACGTTCTAGCTGAGGACCAATCTGGATAAGTGGGTTTAATGCGCTCACCCCTTGAGGCACATAGCACAAAGAATTGCCTCGATGCTGTGGCTTAGTTTTCTCCGTCAGCGCTTGACCATTTAGCTCAATACTTCCTTGGCAGCGCATATTCTCCGGCAGCAATCCAAGAACGCTTTGTAGCAATAAACTTTTGCCTTCACCGCTGCCTCCAATCAGTGCAACCATTTCCCCCGGTTGCACATCCAGAGAAATATCTTGCAGTAGCGGAGACCAACTTTTCTTACCGAGCCAACGATATTGCGCGACGTCGATCGTCAAATTATCAAACCTCAGCATGTTGCTCCCCTTAGCCACAATTGTTGGGTGGATTTTGCAAACTGATCAAATAACAGAACCAGCCCCATCAGAGCAAGCCCCGGAAATACCACCATCCACCATGCACCGGTGCTTAAATAGCGTAAGGCCTCAGAGAGCAAAATACCTAACGAAGGCTCGTGTGGCGCTAATCCAAATCCCAAAAAACTGAGTGCGGCACTATGTAAAACAGAGTGAGGGAACATTAATAGCGTTCCGACCATCCATTGTGGCAACAGCATCGGTAAATAGTGATAGCGCAGGCGCTGGAAGGCACTGTTACCGATACGGCGAGATAACATAATATAATCGGCTTGCTGAACTCTCAGCAATTCAGAGCGTAGGATTAATGTAAGCTTAGGCCAGTGCGTTAACGCAACCGCCCAAATTACGCCCATCTTCCCCCCCCCTAGCGTGAAACAAATCAAAACTAATAGCAGTAAATGCGGCAATGCGAGCAGCGAATCAATCACCCCACGCACCATATAATCCATACTTTTATTAAGAGAAGATAATCCAGCCATAATCAAGGCAATCGCCCCGCTAGTCACGGCGGCGGTTAAACCAATTTGTAGACTGGTTGCCAATCCTTGAAACGTGCGGTCAAACAAATCACGACCCAGATTATCAGTACCAAATAGGTGCGCTAGCGAAGGCGCTTGTCGCCTATCCATCAAGTTCATTTCAACATCGGCGGATAGCAACCAAAAAGCATACACACCGAGCAGCGTTAAGCAGGTCAGTGAGATAATTAATTTTATTAAGGCGCGGTTCGGATTATAGGTCATGCTCCTCTCATTACTCCCTTATTTACCTTTCTGAGCAGCAGATCCGCAATGGTGTTACTGAAGAAAATCAGTACCGCACACAACATCACAATCCCCATAAGTAACGGAACATCCCCGCGTAGCCCAGCATCAATAGTCGCCTGCCCTAACCCTGGATAAGCGAACACTTTTTCTGCCAATAATGCCCCACTCAATAACTCCCCAACGGAAGCAAACTGCAAGCAGATGGCTGGAGTAATAGCATGCTTTAGAACGTGAAACCGCATCATTGACCAGCCTTGATCCCCCTGCGCTTTCGCATAATGGATAAATTCGCTGTTCATCACTTCCACGACTTTAGAACGCGTGTGCAGTGCAATAGTGCCGACACCCAGCATTCCCAGCGCAATAACTGGAAGAACTAAATGATGGAGTTTTTGTGAGAAAGTGGCGGTTTGCTCATCTAGGCCAATCGGCCATGCACAGCAGATAGGCGCCCATTTTAAAGACACCGCAAATAGGGATAGCAACAATAGTCCAATCCAGAACACCGGAATGGAGGCTAGAAGATAGCAAAAAGCAGAGATAATTTTGTCAGGCCAGCGATTAAGGTAGCGCCCAGCAACTAACCCAAGTCCAAAACCCATGACCCCAGAAAAGATCCACGCGCTGCCCAGTAATGCCAGCGAGGGAACTAAACGGTCGGAAATCACTTGCAGAACTGGGGTATTGTATAGCATCGAATACCCCAAATCCCCCTGAATCATTTGCGAGAACCAGCGCCAAAACTGCATCCATAGCGGCTGGTCAAGCCCCCAGCGCGCCGCAATCAGCGGATACTGCTCTGGGGGAACATGCATCAGGTCATTACCAATATAGGCTTTAATCGGATCAATTGGCGAGTAACTCAGTAGGATAAAAATCCCCACTGCCGTTACGGTTAGCAGACAAATAAATCGCAATAAAAGCCCAAGAGTGCTACGCATTACTTACACGTCCACTTCCATTCGTCGACATTATTAAGCACTGACCAAGAACCGTGAATTTCTGGCGCGCTCTTACCTAAATCAACACACTGGTTAGAGAGATAGACATGCTGAACATTCATTAGCCAAGCCCATGCCGCATCACCTTTGATGCCAACACCCACTTTGCCGTTCCAATCCACTTGTTGCCATAATGGAATTGCCGCATCTTGGTCTGGCTGACGTAACGCTTCTTCGATAATTTCATCAACAGCGGGGTTTTTATAGTAACCCGCATTATAAAAACCGACACCCGCCGCTTTACTGCTGTAGTTGTGGACTAATTCCATTGGGTCAAGGCTTCCCCAACCAAATAGGGTTGGATTCGCATGCATATGTAACTCAACGGTTTCCCAGCTACCTGATTTTAAATCCATTTCAATACCAAGAGGTTTCAGGCTTGAACGAATCGCTTGCGCTAAGTCACGGCGAGTCGTGTCACCGCTGGCGTACCATAACGTCAACTTAGCCACTTTACCCTCTTTCTCTCTTAAACCGTCTTTATTCAATTTCCAGCCAGCTTCTTCCAGAATGGTTTTAGCTTTCTCTAGGTCACCATCTTTAAATGCTGACTCAGGATTATTCCACGGAAGCCCAGCAACCCCGGTGTAAGCCGGAACCGCAAAACCTTCTAATACAGACTCTGCCAGTAATTTACGGTCTAACGCGTAGTTAATCGCTTTGCGGATAGCCACATCGGAGGTGATATCGTTACCGATCGGATTACCTTGCGCATCTTTTTCACCCGCTGGTGGAATCGGGAATGATATCCCACGGTTTTCCACGCTGTAGCGCTCAATCAGCTTCATGTTTTTCACATCCCCTGCATGGCTTGCCACTGCAGGTGGAATTCGAACGACTTCAAGTTGAGCACTTTGCGCTGCGGCAAAAGCGGCATCTTCATCAAGGAACACAAACACCATTTTGCCATAGTCATTTTTTGGACCGGCGTAGTAAGGGTTTTGTTCTACAATCAGTTGTTGGCCCGGTTGGAATGCCACCAAACGGTATGGTCCTGCACCAATCGGATTATGGGCATAGGTTTTCGCGTCATATTTATCGGCAGAAACAATTCCTAAAGAGCCCAGCACATTGATAAAGGTACTTTGTGGGGAAGATAAGGTAATTTTAACGGTTTGCGGGTTAATTTCTTCGGCTTTGGCAAAGTTACCCATATCCACTTTACCGCCACTGGCTGCGGCATTGTTGTAGCTAAATACCACATCTTTTGCCGTTAATGGGGAGCCATCCGAAAATTTCAGCCCTTTTTTCAGGGTTAGCGTCCACTCTTTACCATCATCATTATGTTTATAGCTTTCCAGCATATAACTGTGCCAAGAGAGGTCGGCTTTTTGCTTCAACAATGGGCTGTGCAGGAGTAAATAACTTCCGTGACTCCAACCCAACATTGGGTCAAAACCTTCCGTGGGTTCTGCACCAATGGCAAGTCGTAGTGTATGTGAAGATGAAGCCGGTTCCGCCGCTTGTGCTTGGAGCGTTAAGCCCATTAAGCACATAGCAACTGCTAATTTTTTAATCATATCACCCTCTAATCCGTGGTTTTTATTTTCAAAAATTGCCAATCACTAACAAATTCTTGGTAGTGGCTCGCTGTGAGGTAAGTCTAATAATCTTGATGCGCCAAAAATACCCACCAATTTGACTTGTTTATGTTCAGTCACCGTACCGATGGTTGCTGCATTTTCACCTAATGGATGTTGACGTAATGCCGCCAAAACTTGTTGCTCAACATCAGGTTTCACCACAATCACCAATTTGCCTTCATTAGCGAAATTCAGTGGCTCTAAACCTAGTAATTCACACACTCCACGTACGGCAGAAGAAACGGGTAAATCCCCTTCATTGATCGAAATCCCGCAGCCGCTTGCTTGTGCAAACTCATGCAAAATGGCATTAACCCCACCGCGAGTGGCATCACGCAATGCACGCACGCCGTCAATGTTACGCAGAGGTTCAATCAGTGGCGTTAAGACCGCACAATCGCTGCTAAGCTGGCCTTCCAGCCCCATCTGCTCACGCAGATTTAAGATTGTCGCGCCGTGATCACCCAATGTTCCGCTGACGATCACTTTATCGCCCGCTTGAATTTGTTGAGCGCCCCAATGAATATCTGTTGGGATCACACCGATCCCCGCCGTATTGATAAAGATTTTATCTGCGGCGCCGCGCTGCACGACTTTGGTATCCCCAGTGACAATTTGTACCCCTGCCGCTTTGGCCGTGGCCGCCATCGATTCGACAATCGTGGTTAATTCAGCAAGAGAAAATCCCTCTTCGAGGATAAACCCGCAAGACAGATATTTAGGTACAGCACCGCTGACGGCAACATCATTCACCGTGCCACAGACTGCTAATTTACCGATATTACCGCTGGGAAAGAAAATCGGATCAATCACATAGCTATCGGTACTGAAAGCTAGACGATCCCCTAACGCGGTGAGTTCCGCTAACGATAAGCGGGCTTGGTCTTCACGTTCATCCAGCGCTTGGTTAGCAAAAGCCTGCAAAAACAGTTGTTCAATTAGCTGCTGCATCGCCTGCCCGCCACTACCATGAGCCATGGTGACGACATCGTTATGATTCATGCTCATTTTACGCCTCCCGACGATACTGATAATACGCGGCGCAAGCTCCTTCGGAGGAGACCATCAATGCACCAAATGCCGTTTGTGGTGTACAACGTTGACCAAATAATGGGCACTCATTCGGCTTACAACGACCGGTTAATACATCCCCACAACGGGCTTGAGGATCATCAGAAACCTGATGCGGTTGAATGTGGAAACGCAGTTCGGCATCAAACGATTGGTAATCCAATGTCAGTTGAACACCGGAACCCGCTATTTCACCTAATCCACGCCATTCGCTCGTGGCTTTCAACTCAAACACATCGTCCAGCGCTTTCAGGGCCAGCAAGTTACCTTTATCCGCGACAATACGTTTATATTGGTTTTCCACTTCACAGCGTCCATCTGCAATTTGATCCACCAGCATGGCGAGAGCTTGCAAAATATCCAGTGGCTCAAACCCTGTCACCACCAACGGTTTATGGAATTCTTGTGTAATAAATTGGTAGGGATGAGCACCAATCACCATACTGACGTGACCCGGCGCAAGGAAACCATCAATGCGCACATCAGGCTGCTCCAGTAGGCTACGCAGTGTAGGAATGATGGTGATATGTTGGCAAAATATACTGAAGTTTTTCACCTGACGCAGACGGGCTTGTTGCAAGGTAAGCGCCGTGCTCGGCATGGTGGTTTCGAAACCCAAGGCAAAAAATACCACTTCGCGGTCGGGATTTTGCTGAGCAAGGTTTAACGCATCCAGTGGCGAATAGACGATCCGCACATCCGCACCACGGCGTTTGGCATCTAATAAAGAACCATTTTTACCCGGCACTCGCATGGCATCCCCATAAGTGCAGAAGATCACTTCAGGGCGTTCAGCAATTTCAATACAGCCGTCAATTCGCCCCATTGGCAAGACACAGACCGGGCAACCCGGTCCATGGACAAACTCAATTTCAGGGGGAAGCAGCTGGTCAATGCCAAACTTAAAAATCGCGTGGGTATGTCCCCCACACACTTCCATTAATTGCAATGGGCGCTGCTTCGCTTGAGGAATTTGGGCTACCCGTTTACGGATATGCTCCAACAAAACTTTCGCTAAAGCAGGGTCGCGAAACTCATCGACGTACTGCATCTGTTGCTCCCGAATTCAACCCACTAAAATCCCCCACTTCATGGTCTAATTGGCTCATAGCCATTAGCGCATCAAGGGTGGCTTGAGCCTCTTCTTCGTTAATGATACTCATCGCGAAGCCAACGTGTACCAAGACCCATTGACCTAATAGTTCCGCGGTGTCACCCTCGCAAATCAGCCCAATATTGACATCGCGTTTTACACCACAAACGTCGACTTGAGCCAGTTGGTGAATATCTTCACCGACCGCGACAATTTTTCCGGGAATTCCTAAGCACATAACTGGGTCTCCAGCCACGCTAACCAAGCATCCATCCCCTCGCCACTTGTCGCGGAGACTTTGATCACTTGAATATTTGGATTAACGCGTTTGGCATTGGCAATACACGCTTCAACATCGAAATGTAGATAAGGCAGTAAGTCAATTTTGTTGAGGATCATAATATCTGACGCCGCAAACATGTGCGGGTATTTCAAGGGTTTGTCTTCACCTTCCGTCACAGACAATACCGCAACTTTATGACGTTCGCCGAGGTCAAAGCTTGCTGGACAAACGAGGTTACCCACGTTTTCAATAAACAGTAAGCTGTTGTCGTCCAAACCTAAACGGTCTACAGCATCATGCACCATTTGTGCATCTAAATGGCAGCCTTTACCGGTATTCACTTGAATCGCAGGTACACCCGTTTCACGAATACGCTGAGCGTCGTTGGTGGTTTGCTGATCCCCTTCGATCACGGCGCAGTTCAGTTTGTCGCGCAGACGTAACAAGGTTTCAGTCAATAAGGTGGTTTTGCCTGAGCCGGGGCTAGAAACTAGGTTCAATGCCAGAATATTTTTTGCCGCAAAATCTTCACGGTTATGTTCGGCTAGATGGTTGTTTTTATCGAGAACATCCATCTCAATTTGTAGCATGCGTTTTTGGCTAATGCCTGGGGCATGGGTGCCCGCTTCACCGTGACCATAATCAAGGTCGTGGTGCTCACCCGCAGGTTCAAAAGTCGTTTCAACCTCACCATGAAGATGCTGATGTTCGTGTTTATGTTTATGCTTATGTTTTTCTACTTTAACGCCGCTCGTTGCAGCTTCAGCTTGGTAGTAATGGTTAACATCACCTTGGTGATAATAGTGATGATGAATAATTACTGTTTTACCACTTTGTTGAGGAGCATGGTCATGGTCGTGATGGTGGTCATGATCGTGATGATGGTCGTGATCATGGCTATGACCATGATGATCATGATCGTGATGATGGTCATGAGAATGAGGATGCTGATGGTCATGTCCATGGTGATGCTCATGATTATGGTCATCACCTTCAATTCTGCGCTCTCCCGATGCACAGCCACAAGTACTACACATGGTATTACTCCTTAGTCGAGTGTTATCACGTCAGCTTAGTTCAAGCCCCAAAAAAAAGGTTGATTCACCGCAAGGTCAATCAACAAATTTCACGCTAAATCACACAAAAGGTTACTAGATCAAAATTCTACTCAATTTCAAGTTCTTTGATTCGAAGGCTATCCCCGTTTTCAACTTTCAGGTTGAAACCGTGACATTTTGGGCAAGGAGTCTCGTGGGTATGGATTTCAACACTTTCACTACAATCCCAACACCAAGCTTGAGCAGGACGATACACAATATGTAATTGGCTACCGTGTGCCACGGTGTCGCGGCACGCGATATCAAAACAAAAACGTAGCGCACTCTCTTCTACGCAAGAGAGCGCACCAATTTCTAACCAAACTCCCGTCACTTTATTCACGTTATGCTGCCGCGCCTGCTGCTCAATAATGTCAACGGCACTTTGGCACAAAGAGACTTCATGCATTATTTATCTCCCAAGTAACGGGCAAACACGGCTCTACGCTCTGGTGATTTCGGTACATTTGGATCTGTCACTGGCAAGGATAGCAACATCCGAGCACAGTCATCCGCCAGATGCACACCTTGTTCCGCCGTCAGTTTTCTGTCTAACGGCGACATCAATGAGCATGCTAAATACTGAGTTAACCCTTCAAGTTCCCCTACCGTGTAGGTCATTTCGCCATACGGTAGGATCAACCCAAGTTTTTCGCCAACCGTACGATGTTCCCAATACTGATCGGGTCCCGGCAGAATAATGGCACTCAGCATCCATGGGGTGATAACCACCCCAACCCACTGATTTTCAAACACGCTAAACGGACTGGCATAAATGCCCATCGTTGGGTGCAAGAAAGATAAATCATGCATCGACTGTTCAGAAACCCGTTCAAACGCAGCCTGAACTAACGGCTGCGGATTGTTTGAGTAACCTTGAATATCACTAGGCATAGTTTCATCAGGCATGGAGACTCTCTTCTTTTTCGATAATCTCTAACCCCTCACTGCGTAATACTTCAATGACTTTTTGCAGTGCGGGTTCTAATGCGGCTTTACCTGTTTCTGTTAAACCAATACGTGGCTCCAAAGATTCAGGCACAATACCGACCAACGTTAAGCGCTTAGGGAATTCATCGGTAAGATGCAATGCGGACAACACGTCAGATAGCCCTAACTGATGAGGCGAGATTTTACGCGTAAACAGCGCAGGAACTTCCTCATCTCGTAACACCAAAATGTTACCAGGTTGCTGGCTCGACAAGACCACATCCGCAATAATCAAATGATCGCGATCCGCCATGGCGCCAATCAGCTCCATGCCTGCGGTTCCCCCATCCAATACTTCGACACATTCTGGCAAGTGATAACGTTGCTCGAGTGCCTCGACAATACGGACACCGATCCCTTCATCACTGAGCAAAATGTTGCCTACACCTAAGACTAAAATTCGCATTAAAGCACCTTCACCTTAGTCACTTCGGAGCCTTCCGTATCAACGATATGCACCGCACAGGACATACATGGGTCAAATGAGTGGATAGTACGCACCACTTCCAATGGTTTAGATGGATCAGCCACTGGCGTTCCCACCAATGCTTGTTCGTAAGGACCCGGTTCGTCATTGAAGTTACGTGGACCCGAGTTCCATGTTGATGGCACTACCGCTTGATAGTTTTCAATTTTGCCATCTTTAACCACGACCCAGTGAGATAACAGACCACGAGGAACTTCACCAAAACCGACCCCTTTGATTGCCACATCTTGCGGGAAGTTTGGTTTGATAAAGGTGGTGTGGTCACCTTTCGCAATGTTATCCACCAGCGCTTGCCATTGGATGGATAAGGTTTCATTCAACACGCAGCAACGTACTGAACGACCAATAATACGGCCAAAGGTAGACTCTAATTGGTTTTTGGTAATTGTGTTGCCGGTTAGGGCTTGGTACAGACCCACAATTTGGTTGAAGTGTTTTTCTGTCGGCTCATGTTTTGCCGCCAGTTTACACAGCAAATCAGCTAATGGACCCACTTCCACAGTTTTGTCGTAGAAGGTTGGCGCTTTAACCCACGAATATTTACCGTCATCATCCCAGCCAGTGTAGTCAGGAATTGTGGTTCCTTCCCATGGGGCTTGTGGCTCATTATCTTTGTACCACGCGTGTTTACTGCTCTCTTTGATACCATTGATCAGGTATTCGTCAGTGTGGCTAGTAATTGGACGATAAGTACTAAAATCTGCATTTTCCAGATAACCACCCGGCAGTAAGAAGCTGCCATTTTTGTTATCCATTGGCATTTCTGGAACGCACATATAATGTTGCGCACCTTTACCAACTTCTAGCCATTCTGGGTAACCTGCTGCAATCACTGCGGCATCAACTTTATAAACTTGCTCGATAAAGTCACCTAAGCGGTCAATGAAGGATTTCACATACATTAAGCGCTCAAGGTTCAACACGCCCAGACCGTCTAGATTGATTGGGTTTGCTACCCCACCCACCGCTAAGTTTTGAATATGCGGCGTTTTACCACCCAGCAGTGCCACGATACGGTTAGCATCACGTTGGCATTCTAGCGCTTGCAGGTAGTGAGCAACCGCAATCAGGTTCACTTCTGGCGATAATTTCATCGCTGGGTGACCCCAATAGCCGTTGGCAAAAATACCCAACTGCCCACTGGCAACTAAATCTTTAATTTTGTTCTGAACGCGAGTGAACTCTTCTGGGCTATTTAAAGACCATGTCGAAACGCCTTTTAGCATGTCTGCGGCTTTGGTTGGATCCGCTTGCAATGCCGAGGTGATATCAACCCAGTCCAGTGCTGACAACTGATAAAAGTGCACAATATGGTCTTGGATAGTATGCGCAGCCAAAATCATGTTACGGATGTATTGCGCATTGACCGGCACTTCAAGATTTAAAGCACTTTCAATGGTGCGCACGGAAATAATGCCGTGCACCGTGGTACATACCCCACAAATACGCTGCATGATCATCCATGCATCGCGAGCATCTTTTCCTTTTACAATCTCTTCCATACCGCGCCACATGGTGCCGGATGCCCAAGCTTTTGTGACTTTTCCATCTTCGATTTCACAATCAATGCGTAAGTGACCTTCGATACGAGTTACCGGGTCAATTGTTATACGTTGGCTCATGCTTTACCTCGGGCCTGAGAAGGACTCAAATTAGATTTTTTTAGTGCTGGAATAATTGGCAGTAAGCGGATCAGTAAGATGTAAGCACACACTTCGATCGCGACGAAACCAATTGAAATTAGTATCTCTTCAGTGGTTGGGAAATAGTCATACCCACCACCTGGATTGAATGCGATTAGCGAGTAGTTCATACGCCACAGCGCCGCACCAATCAGCATGCTTAGACCGCTGAAATATAACCATCTTGAATCCATACGTAATGATGGTTTACGGAAAATCACTAATGGGATGACCATTAACGCCGTTTCGATCCAGAACATGATGGCGTAGAAATCAAAGCCCATCACGTAATGCATCTTGCCGCGATAAATCAGCTCACCAAAGCGACAAACCAAGAACAGCACTAAGAAGACTTGGAGAATATTGGTTATCTTGATAAACAGGGGTCGCTCATCAGCCCCTTGCCCTTTTAACGCTGCTTGCAGTAATGAGCCTTCAAATATGACAATGGAGAAGCCCATAATAAATGCGGTCAATAGCGATAAGAGCGGCAACATTTCATAGCTTTGCCAAATCGGATGGACTTTATAACCTGCCGCAATCATTAATGAACCCATTGATGATTGGTGCATCATTGGCAGTAATGCTCCTAACGCAATGATAAAGAACATCACTTTATTCAAGCGTTTTAAGGAAACTTTCCAACCAAATTTTTCACAAATTGCAGGGGCAAATTCCAATGCCATCACACCGATGTAGATAGTCATACAGACGGCAGTTTCAAACAGTACGGAGTTGGTATTAAAGTAACCTGGAATATAGAAATATGGCAGGTTCCAGTAACGACCAACGTCGATAGTGATGGATAAACCACCGAGGGAATAACCAAATAAGCTGGCGAGTAACGCGGGGCGTACTAGCGGATGGTATTCACCACGATTAAATACATAAACCGCCCATGCCAATGCCCAACCACCACAGGCAAAACCTGTACCAATTAGCAAGTCAAAGGCAATCCAGATACCCCATGGATAGCCGCCGTTTAAGTCAGAAACTGACCCCAATCCAAACACTAAACGTTTAACAATCAGAATCAGGCACAGGAAGACGAATGGGCCAAAGACAATCACTGGCCAACTGACTAAACGCCCGCCTAGCGGCTGTTCTTTATCATGCGTCGCCATTAGAGTCGTCTCCTTTGTTGTCATGAGATTTACCATCATGAGGTTTGCCATCATGAGATTGGTCGTCATGGGAATCATGATGATCCTGTTTCTTGGTGTTGCGATACACTAAGAAACTTAACCCCGCCAATGCGGCTAAAGGCAGAACCATACCTTTGTACAGTGTGTGCTGAACGTTTTCAGAACGCGCACCTGTTGCTAACTCATCCAGTTCAGGTAAGCCAAGGTTTTGGTACGGTACACCAGAGAGCACCATGACCTGCGTTCCACCGGCTTCTAATTCACCATAAACATGTTGCTGATATTTTGGCGCTGGCATGACGTTCGGGTCGTTGTGGTGCAGCGTTTGGCGAGGAAAACCATACTCTTCACCCACTTTCAGTGATAAACGTTTTTTGGCTTCCGCCAGAAGCTCTTCGCGAGTACCAAAAATAACTGCCCCCGTAGGACAAACTTCAACACAACCCGGTAAACCGCCTTTATCCAGACGTTCAACACCTTTCTGGTTACACAGTTCACATTTATGGATCGCACCAAATTTGTCATCGTATGCATATTTAGGGATGTTAAATGGACAACCCACCATGCAGTAACGGCAACCCGTACAGATATCTGGATCGTAATGCACAATCCCCGTTTTCGGGTCTTTAGTCAGCGCAGAAACTGGGCAAACAGAAACACAGTTCGGGTCAACGCAATGCATACACTGTTTTTTAATGTAGGCGTAACCGTCTTTTTCCTGATCCTTATGTAAGCCAGTACCGTCACTCCAGACTTGAATGATGTTATTGGTGTATGGCGTTAACTTATCGTTGTTTGACCATGTTTGTGGCCCCACAGGATTACGCTCAGGATGGTTGATATCCTGACATTTGGTTACGCACGCCTGACAACCTACACATAACGTTGAGTCGTAGAGCATCCCAAGTGAATTCGGAATTGGCGGTCTGTTTTCCGCTCCCGCCAAGCTAGGTGTTGAAGTGCTGGCTAACAGCGCTCCCCCAGCTGAGAGCTTAAGAAAATTTCGTCTATCCACGGTTATTCTCCCCGTGAGTCGTTATCATTTTGACGTTTTTGACGTCCCAACTCACGTACCGCCATCACACTGACACCTGCAACCAGACCAACCACACCACCGATTAGACCGACTGCTGTGGCAGAAACTTGACCACCTTCTTTGTTATTCAAATCCGGTTTTTCTGAGCGTGGCGTTTGGTTTTCAACGTTTGCAAGTTGGTGTATCGCTTTATGGAAGCCGACATTTTCTTCGTTACAGCCATAGCATGGGTGACCAATCGCTACAGGCCAAACTCCGCCCACATCACAGAATTGCAAGGTTGAACAGTTACCGTAAGTTTCAGGACCTTTGCATCCTAAATGGTATAAACACCAACCTTCACGGTGACCAGCATCGCCAAACTCTTTTGCGAAGCGTCCCGCATCAAAATGTGGTCGACGTTCACAATGTTCATGAATTAATCGACCGTACGCGAACATTGGACGGTTTTTGCTATCCAATGCTGGTGGGCGATTAAAAGTAATAATATGTGCGACTGTCGCTAAAAAATTGTGTGGGTTAGGTGGGCAGCCAGGAATATTAATAATGGTTTTATCTTTGATGACTTCACTCAGACCCACTGCACCTGTTGGGTTACTTCCCGCTGCGGCAACACCGCCCCAAGAAGCACAAGAACCGATAGCAATAATCGCCGCTGCATGCTCTGCCGCCATACGAATATGCTCAACAATAGGTTTACCCGCCACCATGCAATAGATCCCATCGTCTTTCAGTGGAATCGAGCCATCAACGACTAAAACATATCGACCTTTGTATCTTTCAATCGCATTGTGTTTATTTTCTTCAACTTGTTCACCAAATGCGGCTGACAGTACTTCGTGATATTCGAGAGAAATGGTATCGAGAATTAAGTTTTCGAGGGTCGGGTGAGTTGCACACAACAAAGATTCTGTACAACCCGTACACTCTTGCGCACCAATCCAAATGACCGGTGGGCGTTCTGGATCACTGACCGCATCTGCCATTTGAGCAGCGGCTTTTCCACTTAACCCCATTGTCGCAGCGAGTGCTGTACATAACTTCATAAAGTCACGGCGATTAATGCCATGGGGAGAAATAATAGAGTTATCTCCTGCCATTTCTATTTCCTATTATGAGTGGCTTAAAGCCTATTTATTAGGCTATTTTTCTTTACGATTTTGTATTCAAAAAATACATAAATCCCTCCGCACATTTAAAATATGCTTCAGTTTTGATGTATTATTTGTATTCAAAATTGCTTCAACAATTACATCTAATAAACAATATTCTTATTAGACGTTACCTGATGTGTAAATATGAATGAGATCCTAGTCCTACCACCTTTTAATCACTTGATCTTCATCAAGAGGCAATAAGAAATTTGGTCTTTTTTAAATTTATGATAGAAAAATCGATTCAGCCAAGGGTTAGCAGATGATTTGACTTTTTATTGAAAATTTTAATATTCCAAAAAACAAAGATTATAATCAATTGAAAATAAAGAAAAAAACCAAAACAGCATCATTCCGTTAATATATTTAACAGAACTGAAAAGATTAATTAAACGAATTCCGAGTAGCTTTTTTTGATGTTCATTCAATTCTATTTAAAAACAAATAAGAATTAATCTCAAAAAAGATAAATAAGAATAAATATCAAAAAGAATAAAGCTAAATTTAAATAAGTTTATATATTCGGTTATTTTAAATAAAGTCTGACTATTATTGTCAGTTATTCATCTTTAATTTGAGCAGTAGCTATCGCCGCCTGTCCTAACGCTAATCCTCCATCTCCCATCGGCAATTGGTGCGCATATAGCACGTCCAAAGGCTGCAATTTTTCAACCAGTAGCTGACGCAATAATAGGTTATGCATCACGCCACCAGATAAAACTACCTTATTAATTTCATACCGGTGAGCAGCTTGATGCGCTAGATCTGCAAATCCCTGCGCTAAAGCGACATGAAAAGCATGAGCACGCTCAGCATCAGGTGCAGAATAACGCAACCATTGCTGCCAAAATGTTTTCAAATCCAGTTGTTGCCCAATCACTGGCAAACTTACCGGATGCTGTTTTAGGACACTTTGCCGAGCTAGTGCTTCTAGTTGGCAAGCTCCCTCACCCTCCCAGCTCATCTGCTGTTTACAGATCCCCAATGCTGCCGAAATCGCATCGAAAAGTCGCCCAGCGGATGACGCTGTAGGGCTATTAATTCCACGTAGCATCGCTTTTTGGAGTACTGGATAAGGGAAAGGCTGGAGCGTTGAAGCGATTGGCAATGTTTGCCAATTCGGAACAAATTGCTCCAAATGAGCCAATAAATTTCGCCATGGTTGGCGGGAGGCCAAATCTCCCCCCGGCATTGGAACGGGGGGTAATCCACCAATATGCTGGCTGGTACGGTAATCCACCAATAAACATTCTCCGCCCCATAAACGATTATCATCGCCAAAGCCTAAACCATCTAAGGCTAAACCGATCACTTTCTCATGGCCAAGGGGAATTCCATGCTCAACCATCACCGCCGCAATATGGGCATGATGATGCTGGACTTGGATAAATGGAATGTGTAATTGCTCGCTCAAGGATTTACCGTAGCGATGACTGACATAACTAGGGTGCATATCCCCGACTAATACTGTTGGTGTAAAGCGGTAAATTGATTCAAAAAGATGGATAGTTTTTTGATATTGTTGATAAATATCAATATCATCCAAATCGCCCAAATGTTGACTGAGCACCGCGTTTTTATCACGTAATAGGCAAAAAGTATTTTTTAAATCTGCGCCAAGCGCCAAAATAGATGGGGAGTTTTCGAAACCTGCGGGAAGTTCAATAGCATCAGGAACATAGCCCCTTGCTCGGCGCAGCATTTCCGCCTGTCCCCCATGGTAGCGCACCAAAGAGTCATCCGCTCGTTGGACAATCTCCCGATTATGTATCAACCAAATATCGGCAATATTGGCTAAATCCGTCAACGCCTCTTGGTCGGTTAACACCGGCGGTTTGCCAGAGGCATTTCCCGAAGTCATGACTAAAGGAGTATTCACCTCTGACATCAATAAATGCTGTAAGGGATTTGATGGCAGCATGACCCCAATTTCCTGTAAGTGGGGCGCAATATCAGGGCTAAGTAAACTATTGGCCCAAATCGGGATCAAAACAATCGGAGCGGCAGAACTTTGAAGTAAAGCTCTCAGTCCATCAGTAACCTCAACCCCTTGCTCTGCTAACCAATTGATTGATGGGATCATGACCGCTAAGGGCTTGCTTGGGCGATGTTTACGTTGTCGTAATTGATTGACCGCAGGGGAATTTGTGGCATCACAAGCTAGATGGAATCCCCCTACCCCTTTAATCGCTGCAATTTCCCCAGCCAATAATCGTTGAGCCGTTTGCTTTAACGCCTCATATTTTGTCGCTAATAAGTTTCCCGATCTATCACACAGCTGGATTTCTGGTCCACACACAGCACAAGCATTTGGCTGAGCATGAAAGCGGCGATCGGCAGGATCCTCATATTCTTGCTGACATTCAGGGCACAGTGGAAATTCTGCCATTGAGGTATTTGGGCGGTCATAGGGCATTTGACGGATAATCGTAAAACGAGGCCCGCAATGGGTACAATTTGCGAACGGATAATGATAGCGGCGATTTGAGGGATCAAAAAGTTCGCTACTGCACGCTTCACACGTGGCTGCATCCGGAATAACTTGGGTATCCATTCTACCCGCACCGCTGTGACGGATAGAAAATTTTTCGGGTATTTCATCCCAATCAAAAGGCTGGGATTGCACCGATTCAATATGTGCTAGTGGCGGGCAATGCTGATACAGTAATTCAGTAAATACGCAGATATCCGCATCTGCAAGGAAACGGACTAGGACACCTTCCCCATCGTTACAGACATCACCTTTGAAAGCACATTGATGGGCTAACTGCCATACATAAGGTCGGAAACCAACCCCTTGCACTTTACCTTTGATCCGCAGCTGTATTCCGTTTTTCACCCAAATGCCCTCTTATGATGGAGAAGGTATTCTCGCGCTAATAAGTAAAAATAACCTAAGTTAAGATCAAAAAATGGCAGAGTAGTGGTCATCAAATTTCACCATCACTCTGCCATTTGCATATTATCAGGTTTGTTATTACGGAATTTCTACCGATAACAGGAAAATTCCAGAATATTCGTCCGGTGCAAGATCCTTGGTTTTCACTAATCGGCTAGAGACTCGAAACTGTTTTTTCACAAAAGACTCAACCGTTAATATTGTTGAAGGTGAACCGTCCACATTAATTTCTGACTCTAACCCATCCGCAATAAAGATAAAGTTATCATTATCTAAACCAGCCACTGCTGCAATTTTTACATCTGTAGTATCCGTGCAACTAACGGTGAAGTTTTCTGTCACAGTATGCCCATTTAGGGAACTATTGGATAAAGTGCCGTGGTCGATATAATCTGGACCTTCGATATTACAGTTTACCGTCCCCGGGTCTAATGGGGAGCAGAGTATAATCGGGTTATCCGCAGTTTGCTCCCTCTGCATTTTCTGCCGATAAAGAATTCCTAAATTGAAGCAATATCCAACACCCGGTCTTCTTGGATAAAATTGCCAACGACCCGGTATTTGTCTATTTAATACATTATCGTTTTCTAATGCTCGCGCAACTTCACTAAATGTAACGGGTTTTTCATCCCATGAACTTCTTTCTCTCAATCTGACAGAATGCGTGTCAAAGTTAACAATGTGTGAGTTGCCAGCACCATATCCACCATCAGCATAAGTTCCCCATGATCCTAATTCGATATCACAAGGGCAGCTTCCTGTTGTTTGTACAGCCATCGGACGATTATCATGTTGCAAATCGCCACGTAAAATATACCGTGTATCCATCCACGCACCATAGTCAGTGAGTAGCTCACCTTGCGCGGCGAATTCAGCTCGTGCAACTTGAAAAGGCGATATCAGTAATAAACAGATAAATATGAGTTTTTTCATAATAACCTTAACAACGTAGTTATTCGTAATAGATATTGAAGGTTGTTGTAGCGGTAAAATCACCTAATTTAATACTCTTATTCGCGATAGCATCATCTTCAGCAAGGATAGAGGCCTTAAAGGTAATAGCGGCCGGAAAGTCATTGTTTTTCATCCCACTAACTGGATATTGAGTATTAATATCTATATCGCTATTGTCGTGCGTGAGCTTGATGGCATACCCTAAATCCCCCGTATCACCATCAACCGCCAGAGAACCTTTAATTTTTGAATTTACGACGCCAGTGAATTCCATTGAATATGAAAAATCAGGTAGATACTCACAATCAGATAGCGTAATGTTAAAAACTTCGGCAATCTCTCTTTGTCTATACAGATCCTTATCATTAACCTCATGAAACGGTATCTCTAGATCAGCGCCATCATTGATATTACAAGGGATTGCGTTCCTCAATACTCCAGAAAAGCTCACTTCATCCGCGAAAGCATTCCCAGAGAAATAAAACAGTAGAGTAAAGAAGATTATTTTCATTGATAAGCAACCGTCAATGTTGCATTGGCGGTAAATGCACCAGCATAGACGACCGCGTTACTTGAACCACTTTTGACTAAGCTTGCTTTTAAATCTGGTGTTTCACCATCTGAGCGATAAGTATAAGTAAAGTCAGAATTAACTGACAGTGATCTTGAGCCGTTATAGAGCTGTAATCCAATCTCATCTTGTTCATTGATTGCTAACAGATCTCTATCAAATTCTGATTCAGCGCCATCGAAACTAAAAACAACGTCAGTTCCTGATGAAATACCGTTACATTCCCATTCAAAATCAATATCTTCAATATAGGTTTTGCCGTCTTTTGTTGGGACTAATGCCACAACCAAGTCATCACCAAAATATACGTTAATTGGTCGATTATCATTGATAACACAAGGTGTGCTTTCAATTAATCGCCCACTAAAGTTAACGGGTACCGCTAGCGCCGTGTGTGTAAAAGCCAACAATAAGAGTCCTGAAAGACAAATCTTTTTCATAAGAAAATACCTTAATGATACCCAACAGTGAGTGTTGCGGTAGTAGAAAACTCGCCTCCAACAGGTCTTATCCCATCAGCTAATGCTAGTTCTGCGGTTAAAGATGGTGGATTAGAATAGTTATCAATTTCGTATCGAGTTCCTATATTCATAGGGCCATTATCGAAATATAACTTAATATTCAAACCCGGCGTGTTATCGACTTCAAGGCTATTCGCCGTTTCCCCTCTGGCACCTTCAAAAATCAAATACAATTCATCAAACGAGGAATCACAATACAATTTATACTTCACTGGCTGGGTGTATTTTCCGGAATCAATTTGCCCGATAACCACATCGTCACCGAAATCGACATAAATTTCTTCATTGTCGTTTAATACACATCCGCCCGATAAAATATTCACTCTAACAGTCACAAATTTCCCATCTGCAAACGACAATACAGACACAAAAAACAGTAAACTAAGGCACAATAACTTCTTAACTATTGGCATGGTCTCTATCCATCATTTGCAGTTTGGTTATTTGGTCTCTTTCGCACGACATTCCGTTGCAGAACAGCTAAATGGTAAATCCACTTGTCCACCGTAGTCATTGATATAATTAATGACCGGCGCTGAGCCTAATTGATCTGCCGTCAGCGATAGTTTTGTTTCAGCAAACGGCGCAATATCGGTAGCAGTAAAACCCGCTATTTTTTCTGAGGTCGCATTTTTCTTAACGCTATTCATGATGATGTAATACGGTGTTGGGTTTTTGGCATATATTTCGCCATTTTTCTTAACCAACACTAATTTATGCTGCCATGGTGAATTTTTCATTTCAGTTGAATCCATTACTAATGATTCAGGACGATAAAAAAACTTCACTCGAGTTTGCAGTGCTATTTGTAATACGTTACTTTTTTTACTTGTTGGTGGAATTTCTCTCAAATTAAAGAAAAACATCGTTTCTCTATCTTGAGGTAATTTCACCACATCCGGTAAAGCTTCAATTCGTAATTGGCTAGTTTGCCCCGCGTTAATTCGCTGAATTGGTGGCAGGATCGTAAAATATGAAGTCAGTTTTTCGCCATTAGGCACTTGCATCCAACCTTGAGCTAAATAAGGCAGTTGGTTATTTTTATTACTGACTGTTAATGAAATTGAATTGCTATCTCCATTATAAATAATTCGAGTACGATCCATCGAAATAGCAGAATAGGCATTCGCTGTGACAAAACAGCTAAGTAATATTACGGATAATTTCTTCATCATAAACATTAGCCTTCTTTTTAATATATTTTATTAATTGCAGGGTAAGAGCAATTTGTCGAAAACATCGTGCGATTCAATATCTTTAGGGAATGTAATAACACATTCAGAACCTTGCCAAGTAACATTCATAGTTTCACCCGGTCTAATTCCCCCAATATAGGCTTCGCCTTGGTCTCCAACAATTCCCGTCACCTTACCGTCATTATTTTTAATATCAGATGCGAAAGGAGGATAACTCCCATCTTTTAATCTCAATAAAACCATTAATTTCTTACCGTAAATAACATCAAAATTTCGGTACCCTATTGCGCCTTCTGTTAACGTTGATTGAGCAATGGAATCCGCCACTTCAACATTTTTAGGTAGTTTATTAATGTCTATTGCTAAATTCGTTTTATAGTAGCTAGTTAAATCTGGAACGATGGCTTTACCAAAACTGTTCGAGCGCAATGTGGTTCCATTATATTTTACAGGTACATCTTTAACGCCGTTGGTATCAACAAAAATGCGGGTTCCACCAAGTGCGGTAATTGGATGAAATCCAGCCCCATAGCCTGTTAATGTCATTCCACCTTGCAGTGTCGATGACAGACTCATCGAGCTATTACTCATATAGTTGAAGCTAGAATTAAAGTCAGAATTGTTTCCTTTGTGGCTGTAATATCCACTGAGTAAGGCACTGTGCCTGTTATTACCAACGCTGAGTGATACATTATTTCTATCGTCAATTCGGGTATTGGCAGTGAGCTTGTTGGTATTATCATTTCTACCATTGTACGTCGAAGCGCTGATATTCGTTCCACTTGTCAATGGCACAGATACGCTGACATAAACGCCATTATCTCGGAAACTCTGCATCTTACTGCTAAATACGTTGATGGATAATCCAACGTTGTTAAACATTTTCGTATCGAAATACTTGGAAAATGTCATGTTATACCGATGGCTGTTGGGTCTATTCCAGTAAGTCTGATGGTTGTAGCTCAAATTCATGGATGAGCGCCAATCAGTAAAATTTTTGCTCACCGAGGCTGTGTATAGGTTTTTATTATGTCCGGCATACATCGATTCATGATTATTATAGGCTAGGAAATCACTCATCGTCATAAATTCACGATCCGTAAAACGATACGCCGATAACTGCAATTGACTACTGTGTGACTGAAAACTTTTATAATAATCAATCTTGTATGCTTTACCTTTGAGCGTAGGACCCTCTGAGAGTGACGCTACTGAATGATTTAAGGTAAAAGAAACTGCGCCAAACTGGAATAAATCACGCCCAACCCCCATCGCAAATGAATTAAATTTGCTACTGTTAAGCGCCCCACCAAAAATAGACCAGCCGTTGGTTATTCCCCATGATGCTTCACTTTGGGCAAAAATATCACCATTAACATGACGGTTTAAATCTGTTGGTCTACCCGCACTCATTTTATAACGAATAGAACCCGGTCGAGATAAAAAAGGAACATTTGTCGCTTCAACTTCAAATTCAGAGACTCGACCATCACTCTCTTCAACTCTAACCTGCAAAGTTCCTGTAATGCCGCTATTTAAATTTTGAATGCGAAAAGGACCAGCGGGCACTAAGCTTTCATAGATTAATCGACCATCTTGGCTGATTTTAACGATGGCATTTGTTTCGGCAAACCCCGTGACTTCTGGAGCGTAAGAACGCAAGCTAGGAGGCAACATATTGTCATCGGAGTACAAAGAAATTCCGGCAAATTTAAAATTATCAAATAAATTAGATTGCAGATAATCTTCGCCGACCGTTAATTTTGCCTTTAAGCTTCTAATCGCTCGATAGGCATAAATGCTGGTCCACTGAAATTCTTTGGTGTCTCCCGCATTGCTATGCTGTACATGATTATAAGTGCCCTGCCAGTGTCCTCGTAAACGCCAACTACCCAAATTTGCGCCTAATACACCTAATCCTGAAAAATAAACTGTGTCACCCGCTTTATTATCACCTAAGCTGCGATTAAATTGAGAGGTTAAATTATAATCAAGAATAAGGCCTTTAATTCCATCTTCCCAGCGTGATGCTGGCTCCCAGTCATCCGCAGAATATTCCTGATAATTTTTGGGAATATTTATATTCAACGTGCTATTTGATAATTCAGGTCTAACTTTCATTCCTGATAGACTAGATGTATCTAGACATTCTAATCCATCTATTGATTCCCATTTTAATGAATTTAATGCCTGTGGATTTAAGTTAAACTTCTCAACAATTTCATTGGTTATACAAGCCTCAGACTTTTCATCTCGACTAAAAATTTGTATTTTTTCTTCCGGTAAAAAAGCATTGTTAATATAAATTTTAAATGGATAAATACCGGGAACAATATATAAATCTCTAGAAAAAACAGCTAAATTTATGTTTTCTCTATCTTCTGCATTCAAAATATTGACATTAAAATCAATATCATCATCTTCAGCAAAAGAAACTGATGACTGAAGTGAAATAAGTAATATTACGAGTAGTTTTTTCATGGGATTAAAAAATATTAATATTTAAAAACACAGATTTGATAATTTTATTTTTATTATTCATCATTGCTATGCCCTTAAATTTTAATAAAGTTCCTAAGCTGAAGTAATGAGTTTATTCATTACTTCAGCTTATCGCTATAGATATCTTTATAAATATTGTTCTAAAGCGAATTAATTATAAGTCAAAATAAAATCAGTTACTGCTTGGAATTCACCAGGAATAATTTCTACTGGATCAGAAGCGCCCTTTAATGTTCCTAAACCTTTAATGTAAGCAGCAAATTGCAGTGTATTAGTGACACCTTGCAGTTTATGAGTCGATTTAGTTTTTTCATTTAATACAATTGGAGCATTGTTGCTATCGACGATTTGGATACCAGCACCACCCGCAGTACCTGTAATCGCTAATAATGGATTACCGTTATTCTCAGCGGCTGCACCTGAAAATGTCACGTTCACGGTATCACCTGTTTCAACAGTACAGTCAATCAGTTTGATATCGAACATAACTGGGGATGATTGGCCATCTGAAGTTTCACCATTTTTTAATACAACGTCAGCAATTTGACCTAAATCCACTGTTTGGTCTAAAGACGCAGGGTCAATAGAACAAGGTGCGCTGATGATGCTACCAGTAAAAGTGACTTTACCGTTACCGTGGTTCACTGGCGCAGAGAACGCGCTGAAGCTAATTAAACTTGTTGCTGCGATAGCCATAATAGTTTTATTGAATTTCATAAGATAATTCCTTAATTAAGTAATATTTAGAAATGAAAAATTAAGCAAAAATAAATCAATAAAATCGTCATTAATTAACGATTCAGATATAGAATTCGGAATGAAAGAACAATACATAGATAAGATTATTAATTGAATCTATTTGTTCTTTAGCTTCGGTTCGCATAAATATTATAATTACACTTAAAAGCTGTAAAGGCAGATACACCTATTGATAGTATTAAGTTTAATAGGCAGTTATTTCTTGATACATTTAATCACATTCCGATTATCAACAACCAATAAAAATCAATGAGTTATACATAATGTTTCATTAATTCACAAAAACATTAATATAATGACAAAACATTAAAAATCACTTCTTTTCAGTTTGTTACATTTTAATATTTCAATTCATACAATAATTTTCAATTACTACTAAATAGCGTAATGATTTATTTTAAAATTATAGTCAAATTCCTATTTTTATTTCCTAATAGTAAAAATTAATTTATTTAAATTGTTTGAATCATTATCATTAACTAAGAAGAAAGATTAAATTATTATTACTTTTATCTAATGAGAATTATTTAATGACTTAAAAATATATTTCTCTATCACACAGGATACTGACAATCAAAAATGAGGCTCATTTACGTTAATTTTATGGTTAGATTAATCTAAAGAGGAGTGTCTGAATTGATGGGAAATGGGCAGAGGGAAGCCATTTTGTCGCCATTGGCTTTTTAGACACAAAAAAGCCACTTTTTTCAAAGTGGCTTAATGCGCTGATTTAACAGCTAAAATTTGGTGGCCCCTGCTGGACTTGAACCAGCGACCAAGCGATTATGAGTCGCCTGCTCTAACCAACTGAGCTAAGGGGCCAAAGTGGTGCGATTATACGTGCTGTTTTAGTGAAGGTCTAGTATTTCAAAACTATATGGCGAATTTGTGTTCAAGGCGATGAGTTTCTCTATAATTCAACATTCTAGCATCATCAAAAATTATTATTCCCATCCCAATGTTCGGATTTTATTCTAGCTTTCCATTCTTTATTAGATAACAGTTTGTAGATAAGTCTGAGTTAATGACTAACCTATATCAAATAGTCGAACGTTACCCCCGACTAATCACTCTCTTTTTTATTTCGCATTCTTTGTTCAATTGATTGATATAAAACAATAATTTTATACTCTATATCTAACATGATGATTAAAAGATAAATAGCATAGGACGATAATGATGAAAAAAGTACGTGCAGTTCAATATGGTTGTGGAAAGATGGGTAAGTTTCTCATCCGTTACCTACAAGAACACGGTGCTGAAGTTGTGGCGGCTTTTGATATCAACGAAGCTGTTATAGGTAAAGATATTGGTGAGATTGCGGGTACTGCACCAACCGGAGTCAAAGTTCAGCCACTCCATGAAGCCGATAAGACCCTAGAAGCTTTAAAACCGGATGTCGGGATTATCGCTACCCTCAGTACCATGGCTGATTTAGAAGATGCATTCTCCCTATTTGCACGTCATGGCGTGAATGCTATTTCCACTGGCGAAGAAGCGCTCTACCCTTGGAACTCCTCCCCTGAAATTACCCAAAAACTCGATGAACTGGCCAAAGCCCATGACTGTACTTTAGCAGGTAGCGGCTATCCAGATATGTTTTGGGGTGTGCTTGTCGATACCCTCGCAGGTTCAATGCATAAATTGGTAAAAATTAAAGGTTCTAGCTGCTATAACGTCGAAGATTACGGGATTGCATTAGCCATCGGTCACGGTGCCGGACTGACTGTTGATGAGTTTAACCAGCAAATTGGCAACTATAATGACCTGCCTTATGAGGTGATTTCTCAAAAAATTGAGAGCGGCGAATATGCACCACCGTATATGTGGACTCAAAATGGTTGGCTGTGCAGCCGCTTAGGCTTAACTATCACTAGCCAAACTCAACGTTGCGTACCGCAAATTGCTAACGAAGATATTTACTCGGACACCTTAAAAATGACCGTGAAGAAAGGGGATGTTTTAGGTCTGTCAGCCGTGGTGATCACGGAAACAGCCGAAGGTGTCACCTTGGAAACCGAATGTATCGGTAAAATTTTAACGGCGGATGAGTGTGATAAAAATAGCTGGCAGTTAATCGGCGAGCCAGATACTGCTATTGAAGTGAATAACCCTGCAACGGTAGAGTTAACCTGTGCCAATTTGGTTAACCGCATCCCTGCACTGATTAATAGTCCTGCGGGCTATATCACTACAGAGAAAATGCCAAATAACGTCTATATGACTAAACCAATGCACGAATATCTATAAATAAATTATAAAGACAATAGCCCACTCTTTTGTGGGCTATTTTGTATCTCAACGCGGTTTTGTCATCAGCCATTCTATATGACGACGAACTGCCGGCCATTCATTGTTTAAGATGCTATATACGCAAGTATCACGCAACTCCCCTGTACGCGTCACCATATGATTGCGCAAGATCCCATCCAGCTTAGCGCCTAAACGTTCAATAGCTTTACGGCTTTGATGGTTTAAAAAATGCGTTCTCAGCTCAACAGCAACGCACTCAAGTTCTTCAAAAGCATACTTTAATAATAAGTACTTAGCTTCAGTATTCATGGGGGTACGCTGCGCCTCAACCCCATACCATGTGGCACCAATTTCAACTCGACGAACTCCGTGGTCAATGCGCATATAAGACGTCATTCCAACCGCCTTATTGGTACGTTGATCAATAATGGCGAATGGCAGCATTTCTTTGCTAGCAAAGCGAGCTAAACGCGTGTCCACGTCTTTGGCTAAATTCTCTGGCTCAGGTACGGAGGTATACCATAAATGGTGAAGCTTATCCCTAGCAATAATATCTGTAAAAACAGCGTCATGCTGGTGAGATAATAACTCTAATCGAACGTGCTTGCCTTCTAAGGTCACAACTTGGCAAATCTCTTTCATTGGCATGTTTCCTGAATTGAACAGATTATATGAATCCACTTACTATCGAATTACGACGACTTAATGACTTTCGATTGTTGTAACCCTTTTTTATGACAAAAAAATAAAATGGGATCTGCGTTCGTTGTTATTTAGCCGTTCTGTGTAAAACATATGATAAAAATCACAATTTCTTAACATCATTCCCAATTCACGCAGCCAGTACGCTACAGTTAACTCATCTGACCTGTTATCAACTGCCCCAAATGGGAGCCATTATGAGCAATTTTTCACATCTTTTTACCCCTCTTGATTTGGGGCATACCGTTCTGAAAAACCGTATTTTGATGGGTTCAATGCACACAGGCTTAGAAGAACACCCACAAGGTAGCCAGCGTTTAGCCCACTTTTATCGATTACGCGCTGAAAATGGTGTCAGCCTAATTATTACTGGGGGGATCGCCCCTAATCCAGAAGGCGCATTAGCCCCTCATGGCGCAGTATTAAATAATGAAGAACAACTGCCTTTTCACCAGCAAATCACCCAAGCCGTTCACCAAGCTGACGGGAAAATCGCTTTACAAATATTACACGCAGGGCGATATAGTTTACATCCATTATTAGTGGCTCCGAGTGCTATTAAGTCTGAAATCACCCCATTTCCTCCTCGGGAATTATCAGGGGATGAAATCCATACAACCATCGATGATTTCGTCAAAACAGCCAAGCTTGCCCAGCAAGCGGGCTACGATGGGGTCGAAGTGATGGGCTCCGAAGGTTATTTAATTAATCAATTTATAACATTACGCACCAATCACAGAACCGATGAGTGGGGAGGCAGTTATCAAAATCGTATTCGCCTTCCCATTGAAATTGTTCGGCGAATCCGTGAAGCTGTGGGTAAAAATTTTATTATTATTTATCGCTTATCGATGCTGGATCTTGTCGAAGGCGGCTCCACATGGGATGAAATCGAATATCTTGCCAAAGAGATCGAGAAAGCTGGAGCAACCATGATTAATACGGGGATTGGCTGGCATGAAGCGCGGGTTCCGACTATCGCGACTCAAGTTCCTCGCAAAGCATTTAGCTGGGTAACAGAAAAATTGATGGGGAGAGTCAGCATTCCGTTGATTACCACCAACCGTATCAATGACCCGTTTGTTGCCGAACAAATTATTGCTAGCGGTCAGGCAGATATGGTGTCAATGGCACGCCCATTCCTCGCCGATGAAGCATTTGTCTTAAAAGCACAAGAAAATAGAGCCGATGAAATCAACACCTGTATTGGCTGTAATCAAGCTTGTCTTGACCAAATTTTTAATGGCAAATTAGCCAGTTGTTTAGTCAATCCCCAAGCGGTAAGGGAGATGGATTATCCGAATGAATTGGCGGCTCGTCAGAAAAATGTGGCTATCGTTGGCGCGGGTCCTGCAGGGCTATCTTGCGCCATTTATGCGGCTAAACGCGGGCATAAAGTGACACTGTTTGAGCGCGCTAATCAAATCGGTGGGCAGTTTAATCTGGCGAAGCAGATCCCCGGTAAAGAAGAATTCTACGAAACCATTCGCTATTTTGCGCGCCAGCTCGAGAAACTTAATGTGGATGTCCGCTTAGAGCAAGCCGCTGACGTTAATAGCCTTACAGGGTTTGATGACGTGATTATTGCCACGGGCGTGATCCCTCGATCCGTCAGTTTATCGGGGGCAAACCATGCAAAAGTTATCACCTATATTGAGGCACTGAATCACCCTAATGCTGTCGGTAAGAATGTCGCCATTATTGGTGCGGGAGGCATCGGATTTGATGTCGCCGAGCTATTAACTCAACAAGGTATCAGCAGCAGTTTGGATGATGATAAGTTTATTCAGGAATGGAATATCGACCCCTCGATTACCACCCATGGCGGTATTTATCCACCGAATAAACAGCTCGAACCTTCACCTCGTCATCTCTATTTATTGCAACGTAAAAATAGCAAAGTAGGTGCAGGCTTAGGAAAAACGACTGGTTGGGTTCATCGACTTTCGCTGATGAAGCGCGGGGTTAAAATGTTTAACGGTGTAGAATATATGCGTGTCGACGATCAAGGGCTACACATTCGTTATCAAGATGAAAATATCTGTTTACCCGTTGATAATGTGGTTCTGTGTGCAGGTCAGGAACCTTACCGCCCATTACAGAAACAACTAGAAGAACGAGGGATCCATCCCCATGTGATTGGTGGTGCGGATATTGCTGCGGAGCTGGATGCTCGCCGAGCCATCGAACAAGGCATGAAAATCGCCTACTCGCTCTAATCAAATACCAATAAAAAACCCCGCTTGCAGTATTGTCGGCGGGGTTTTTATTTGTCTGTTATTCGCTATTTAATGCTTAATCTTGAGTCTGAGATAACTCAGAATCCGCATTGGCTAAACGGTCATCTTCAGCAATACAGACCGCTGCAGTAAACAGCACATCCGTCGAAGAGTTCAGTGCAGTTTCCGCTGAATCTTGCAGTACCCCAATCATCACGCCGACAGCAACAACCTGCATCGCGATTTCATTAGAGATACCAAACATGTTACACGCCAGTGGGATCAGCAGTAATGAACCACCTGCCACACCGGAAGCACCGCATGCGCACACGGCTGCCACGACGCTTAATAACAGAGCCGTTGGGATATCAACCGGAATACCCAATGTGTGAACTGCCGCCAGCGTTAATACCGTGATCGTAACCGCTGCACCGCCCATGTTGATGGTAGCTCCCAGCGGGATTGATACCGAGTAAGTATCTTCGTGCAAATTCATCCGACGGCACATTCCCATATTCACCGGAATATTTGCCGCAGAACTACGCGTAAAGAAGGCAGTGACGCCGCTTTCACGCAGGCAAGCAAAAACCAGTGGATACGGGTTACGTTTCATTTTCCAGTAAACAATCAGTGGATTAACCACTAACGCCACGATCAGCATACAGCCGATTAATACAGCCAGTACGTGGAAATAGCCTGTTAAGGTTTCGAAACCGGTTGTCGCAATCGTTGAGGAAACTAAACCGAAAATACCTAATGGTGCTAAGCGGATCACGACACGAACTAACTGGGTCACACTCAATGAAAAATCTTGGATCATGGTTTTCGTCGAGTCGCTCGCATGGCGTAATGCAATACCCAGACCGATAGCCCATGCCAAAATCCCAATATAGTTACCTTTGATCAGGGCATCTACAGGGTTTGCAAAGATATTAATCAATAACCCTTTTAAGACTTCAGCAATGTTACCCGGAGGAGTCAGTTGAGTGTCACCCACCGCTAAAATCAGCTTAGAGGGGAACATAAATGAACCGATAACTGCAACAACAGCCGCAAAGAAAGTCCCTAAAATATACAGAACTAAAATTGGACGAATACTGGTTTTTTGCCCTTGGCGATGGTTTGCAATCGATGCCATAACCAGCACCCAAACCAACACTGGAGCCACTGCTTTTAACGCACTGACAAATAAGTCACCCAACAGACCGACGTTTTTCGCTGCGGATGGCCATAACCAAGCAAGTAAAATACCCGCAATTAAGCCAACAAGGATCTGTTTGACCAAACTGCCCTGACTAATCACTCGCCATAACCCTGTTTTATTTGTATCCATGATAGACCTTTATGATTATCTTTTTTAGGAATTAAATGTGTTTGCTGAGCAAGTATAAGGAATATTAATCGCCTGAAAAGGCTATTATTCAAAATATACACAATGATTGCGCATTGATAACATTTAGTTTACATATCTGTGATCGCAATAGAATTTTGTTTCTTATAGTGGAATGCACTCATCCAAAATCAATGATATTTTTCAGAGGGTTAAAATAAAAAAACACTCTGCGAATGGCTAGAGTGTTTTTCTCAATGAGGCTCAATATTGCGAAGAGAAACTTAACGTTTTCGTCAATAGTCCCCAAAATATTCAGCGACTTTTTCCTCATTTACCTTCAAATTTCCTTTCCAACCCGCCCAAGGCATTTCCATATCAGAACGCCCTTTTGTATTGCTAAGTTGGTTTTCTACACTGGTAATATCGCCAAAATCAGTCCAGCTATCGAGGGATAATGGAATGAAAGCATTCGGAATAACGCCAATTAATGCCAGTGAATGCAATATGCCTCGTAGGGTATATTTATCCCCTTTGACCAATTTCGCTTGAGATAAGCGCTTCTCAAATTTTCCCGGCGTTTCATCTTCAGGCGCATTGCGTAATAAATCCAACAGTTGGTTAAAAATTTTTTTGTCTTCATCTGTGGGCACAACCGCTTCAACGGTCAGTAAATGTCGGAGATTCAAATAAGCGTAAGTGGCATTTCCAGTATAGGAATTTCCGTAATATAAACAGTATTGGAAATAGCTGTCATTGATATGAATACGCTTATTATAGTCACTACAAACCCAACAACAGGCATATTGGGGTTTTTCTATATA
The DNA here is from genome assembly GCF_028479445.1 of Providencia sp. PROV210. Lineage (NCBI taxonomy): Bacteria > Pseudomonadati > Pseudomonadota > Gammaproteobacteria > Enterobacterales > Morganellaceae > Providencia > Providencia sp. PROV210. The sequence continues at coordinate 118,381 of NZ_JAMPNQ010000015.1, read as the reverse complement.
GGCATGGGCGGGTAACGTATGCAGTTTATGGTAAGCCCCTAATACAGAGCGCCCACGCAGATAACTACCACCCACTCCCGCAACAAAAGCATCCAAACAACGTTGACGTGTTAATGCCGTTTCCTGTTTTAAACTGTGCAGCTTATTAATAATATCTTGGTGATCAGCAAAAGATTCAATGATATTGGCTTGCCAGTGAACCTCGTCTAATACGTCGCGTTCTTTATCAGATAAAGAGTCCAACGGATAAACTGAAACCGCCCGCTCCCCATCATATTGGCTATTTTCGTATTTATACAATTTCCGCAATACCCGCATGACTGATTGCACAGAGCGTCCTTTTATTGAGTTAAGCGCAGTGAATCACTATGACATATAAAGAATAAAACAGAAATAACAGCGACTATAGTTGGTTAATCTTGGAAGGAGTTTTGATATTTAAGTTCTCAGGAACTCGCATTATGAAATAAAAAATCTGGGAATCTTCCTTCAATATATTTTTTATTAAAGAAAAGCATGCGACAGCTATCAATAAATGCTAACTTAACTAAAATTTATCAATTTAATGTTATTTGACTGTTTATATTTCAAGGAGAAGAAATTGTATGGCTCAGCCTGCTAAGCCCGAAGGATGTAGTTTTTGTCAACGTCGTGGGTTGCCTATCTTACCTGTTCGCCCGGCCATTATGTCACAACACGACGTATTGCCTATTATGCCTGATTCGATTCAAGTACCCATTCCTGCTCAAGGTGAAACGGCCTACACATTGCGGCTCATGCGTTCTGGGTATCTTAATATTTGGGATGAACACGCACATGGATGGATTAATTATTTTGTCACTGCTGGAGGCTTTTACTATCCCTTGCCAGAAAGTGGTGATGTACCTGATGACATTGCCACCGGGACAATCAAACCGTGCATTGACCAGCCCGAAGAATTAGCCAAAGCGTCGTTGATTACCTTGCCGGTGATGCCTCAAGGCATGAAAAATGGTCTTTTTTGGTTTGCTTGGTCGGAAGTGAAATGGACCGATAATATTCGTAAACAGTTTGAACAACAAAATCACCGTGAACAGTACATGCAGCCGTTTGATATGGATACGTGGCTCAATAGTCAGTCGGCTGCACAGGCATTACCGTTATCACATTTGGAACAAACCGTTGCAGATTATTCTCAGCACGTCCGACAAAGCCAAATGTGGAAATGGTCACTGTTAATATCCCAGCTTGACCTCCTTGAAGGACTCAAAACCTTAGTTTACCCCATCACCTCGCAATTTAGACCTATCGCTACAGGTCAACAAGTGGAGGCGACAGCGAATCAGGAGCTGCATCCCAATGGGGCTCTCCTTGTCTTACAAGACCCGACTGGGATCTTGAATGATTTACCTACATTAATTGAATATGAGCTAGATAAACATGTTTATCAGCGCCCTGATATTAAGCGGCAAGTCATGCTACTTGGTGCGATTTCAGGTGTCAAAAACAGCATCAGAGACCAATTTCAAGAAAATTACATCACCTCCATATTAGATGAGGCAGCTCTGATTAAGAGTATCGAACGAGATCCCTATGGGTATGGGCGTCGTATCGTAGAGTTGGAGGAAGATGAATTAGACAGTGTATTTATTCAGAATCGCCGAAATATAATCATGGCGAAAACGCAGGCAAATTGGGCTGAATATGAGCAGTACTATAATACTGAGGTCTATGATGCATTCAATCTTCGTTTTCAGAGCATTTTAGAAGAATACAATACCCGTGTTGTCAGCCCACGAATACAATTGTATTTAGATTGGTTTCAGTCACCAACATTAATGCATTATTTTCAGCAACATTTTGATACTCGGGATTTGCTTAGTGGGATTGCCTATACCGCCACCGTTAGCTATTGCATTATAAAAATGTCGGACAAAAAAGGCAGTTTAGACTATTTCTCAGGCTCACTGTTAAAAAGTTTGTCTGACCCCACCAATATTTTAGGGCGAGCATTGGTTTTCAACCAAGATGCCTTAATCAAAAAAATAAACGAGGCAACCCAATCCTCTGTGGATATGCTGTCACTCAATTGGGCGGGATTAGCCGATGCGTTTGCCAAATTAATTGAACCCCACCAAATTACGTCTCAACATATCATGGCTGTGTATCTCGGAAATCTTGCCAGCGCGGTAATGAACACAGTCGACAAAGCCATGAGTTCAGAAAAAATGTACGGCTTTGTGGCAGCTCTCGGAGCCTTCAGTAATAAAGCCATTATCCCTGTGCGTAAAGAAGGCATCTATCGCCACTTTGTTAAAGATGTCGTGAATACATTGGTTCGTCTTAGTGATAATAACCATGAATTAAATGAGAATGAAATTAGAAAGCATGTATACAAGAAACTTGAACGATTGAAGGTCGCTGGATTACCGATGGAGCAGAATCGAATATTAAAATATTGGATTGACATTGATATCAGTGAATTAGATAGAATTAAACTTCTCGCTCCTAAAGATCAAGAAAAAGCCCTCAGTCAGTTGTTGCAGTTACACTCAGAAACGGAGTCTGCCAGCATTGCGCGGATGCGCGCCAGCATGACATCCGGAAAGGGAAAATCTGGGATGGTCATCGGTGCGGGGATAGTATCGGGTATTCTTCAAAGCGTCGCGCTGTTCCATTCGGCAGATTTGGAGAATAAAAAGACTTTGCCGGAAGAAGTTGTTGAAGCTCATAGCCGATTTTATGCCGGATTAGCTGGAATTGTTAGTGCGTCGTTTGGGGTGGTCGAAGAAGGCATGAAGCGTTTTGCAACGTTTGAAAATCTTGCGGAAAAAGTGCTGTTTAGAAACTCCACGGCGTACAAGAATCTGTTTATCGGGATTGGTAAAGGCGCGGGTATTGCTGCTGGGATAGTCTCCGCGGCATTCGATATTTATCATGCAAATGAAGAAAGAAAGAAAAAAAATATTGGTCTTTTTATTGCTTATAGTTTATCTGGAGCATCAGGAATATGGTTAACTGTCATTATTTTTTCGAAGGTGCTGGCGGCGTTTGCGGTATTAACCTTGTTAGCGGTGCTTATCATGATTGGGGCGGCGATTTACATCGCCATCGAAGGACAAAATAAGATCCAAAAATGGTTAGAGCAATGCCTGTGGCGTCAAGTGCCCGCGCATATCCCACAAAGTGAATGGCCAGAGATTTACCCGACCACGGCCATGGAAATAGACGCCTTTGAACGCGCACTAGGATAAAAATATGGATATTTACGGATTATTCCCCCATTTTAAACTCAATCGCCCATTGAATGAGCGTGAACGCACCACACAATTAGACCAAAAAGTACGGCTGGATTTTGAGACTGACCAATTAATGCCTGACTTGAAAGTGATTGAGATAAACTCACATTATTTAGAAACGGTAGATAAATACTATTCGTCAAAAGGCTATTTGAGCTTTATTGCCTCGGCAGGGGCTTTTATGACGATTATTGGTTATTTTTCAATGATAGTAACAACTATTGTCTATCAGCAATATTCATTAGAGGAATGGCTAGCACTTTTATTTGTAGGGGCTATTTTTATCCCTACAGCATTCGGGATGTTGTTTTTATTAAAAAAAGAGTGGTTTGCTTGGACACATTACCCAATCCGATTTGATCGTAAAAACCAACTTGTCCATGCGCATCGTCATGATGGTTCCGTGTTTAGTGCGCGATGGGATGATGTTTTTTTTACCACCGCCGCAATGCATGGCAGTGATTGCTACATTAGCGGCCATGTCCTTGCCGACGATGGCGTGACCATTGTGGATACCTTTTGTTTACCGGCATCCCATAACAGTATCCCCGCCTTAAAAGCCCATTGGGAATTTGTACGTCGGTATATGGAAGAAGGTCCGGAAGGCATGCAATCGCGTATCTCTTTTTGCTTGCCAATAGCTGAGAAAAAAGAAAGCTATGGGTTTAGCTTTTTTTATCTGATGACACTCTATAACGGCGCCCCCATTTTATTGTTGCCTTTTCTTGCCCCACTGGCATTTTTATTCAGCATTCCTCGTTATATTGGCATCCTTACCAGCCGGCGCCCCGTTTGGTCGGATGAGATTCAAGCGCAATGCCGTACAGAAAAAGACGACCCTTATCGGTTGGATGCCTCCATGAACCCTAAAAGTTTGTGGGGCACTTTTTTCGGAAAAACACAAAAACCATGATGAAAAATAAAACACCCAATGAGTTTCATTGGGTGTTTTAAGGTTCAAGGTGGTTAATTCATATCAAAACTCACCACAAAAACATTATTCGTTTATCAGATTTTTTGCTTCGTTGCGCTTATTCACAATCGCATTAATCACTAATGTCAGAATCAGAATAGCAGCAACGGTGCTTAACGAAATTGCTGTTGGAATATGGTAAATATCGATTAGCAGCATCTTCACACCGATAAAGGTCAGAATAATGGCTAAACCATATTTCAGCATCGAGAACTTCTCAGCCACACCTGCTAATAAGAAGTACATTGCACGCAGACCTAAGATAGCAAATAAGTTCGACGTTAAGACAATGAACGGGTCAGTGGTGACAGCAAAAATTGCTGGGATACTGTCTACCGCAAAAATGACGTCACTAATTTCCACTAAAATTAACACTAAAATCAGTGGAGTCGCGAACAATACCCCATTGCGTTTAATGAAAAATTTCTCACCGTGCAGCTCATCCGTCATACGCAGATGCGAGCGAACCCATTTCACCAGTGGCTTATCATTGATCGGGGAATCATCTTCTTTGGCAAACGCCATTTTTATACCCGTGAATAATAAGAACGCACCGAAGACATACAGGATCCAACTAAATTGCGACACTAACCAGCTACCCGCGAAGATCATAATCGTACGCAGCACGATAGCCCCAAGTACACCGTAAACTAATACGCGGCGCTGTAAATTTGCTGGGATTGCAAAATAGCCAAACAACATTAACCAAACAAACACGTTATCGACCGCTAACGCTTTTTCTAACAGGTAGCCTGTTAAGAATGCCATAGTTTGCGTATCGGCAAATTCACGTCCAACCGTGTCATTGAAATACCACCACAAACCACCCGCAAAAATTAGCGATAACGTTACCCACAAGATGCTCCAGCCAGCCGCTTGTTTCATCGACATAGCCTGACCTTTATGTTTTCCTTGCCAAAACATATCGACCAGCAACATAACTAGGATCATGACAGCGAAGCTGCCCCACAAAATTGGATTACCCACAGAGTTCATTTTATACCCTTACCAAACAAAAAAATGACGCAAAAAAACGGCTGATATCCAGAAGACATCAGCCGCTTAAATGTTTTTCCCTCAAGTTATCACTTTTGGTTGTAAACGATGAGCAAACCTCGCCTTCTGGCAAGGTCTCACTTACAACACAGATAACCTAAGATTAGGAATTTGTGGTGCTCGGTTACCGGGTACAATGTGTGTACCGTAATGACGATAATCCGACAGAAGAAGTTACTCCCCTTTGCTATGCGCATACGATAAGGTAATTAGTCTTAAAATGCAATAATTAGCTAACAATGATTTAATACTATTTTTTATTAACTAAACGGAAATTAACTGACTAATTATGGGAATTTCTAACTATCTATAGTGGCATCCACGTATTTTGATTATCTTTAATGGTTTAACAAATGATGAGTAAATTGTAAGAATCCCCCTCAAATTAAATGGATCCTCAAAATAAGCTTAAAATTTGCTGTTTAGTTATTTTTTGTTTTGTTAAAGTGGTCGGGTTTTACACTAACAGTCTGAAGAAACAACTCGTTCATTCAGGCATTTACTTAATCCATTTATCCCTGCCCAACAACAAGTTTGTTGCTGTTATTGCCGTTTAGGAAACATTAATGGAATTAGTTAGAGAACTTTTTTTCGCCCTTTGGCACCAAGATTACGAAACCTTATCTAACCCCTCGTTGATATGGTCCATTTACTTCATGCTTTTTGCTATCCTGCTATTAGAAAACGGGGTCTTACCCGCAGCTTTTCTACCGGGAGATAGCCTACTGATTCTGGTTGGCGTATTAATCGCTAAAGGCACGTTAAGCTACCCCTTAACCATTGTTATTTTAACCGCTGGTGCAAGTATTGGCTGTTGGATTGGTTATATACAGGGGCGCTGGCTAAGTAATACCAAAATAGTTAAAGGATGGTTAGACCATCTTCCTGAGCACTACCATCAACGTGCCTATGGTCTGTTTCACCGCCATGGGCTTGCTGCGTTATTGATTGGTCGCTTCTTAGCGTTCGTTAGAACATTACTCCCAACCATCGCGGGTCTTGCTGGTTTAAAAAATGGTCGTTTTCAGCTATTCAACTGGTTAAGCGGTCTATTATGGGTACTGATTTTAACCGCTATTGGTTATGGGTTTGGTAAAAGTCCTATTTTCCAACAATATGAACACCGAATCATGAATGTCCTGATGCTAATTCCAGTCTGTTTATTAGTATTGGGTCTTGTCGGTAGTATCGCAGTTGTGGTTAAGAAAAAGTTTTCTCGTAAATAAATAACCTTCTCGGATTTTATGCAGGAATAATTTTGTTATTCCTGCCTCCTTCCTTTTCAACTCTCTCAATTACTGATTGCACTTAATTCAAAAAAAGCTATTGTAGGTATTATTACGGCAACTTTTTTCTATTGATAGGAGATTCGACTATGTCATCTAACCATTCATCCGAAGATCTACGTGCAGAACTTAAATCACTCGCAGATTCTCTAGAATCGATGCTTAACACTACCCAAGATAAATCAAAAGAAGAAATTGAAGGCTTAAAGGCCAAAGCGCGTGAAGCCCTTTCCTCTTCAAGAGCAAAATTAGGGCAAGCCAGCGAAAAAATCACCGCGCAAACAAAAGAAATTGCGGGTCAGGCTGATAACTACGTCCACGAAAACCCATGGAAGAGTGTCGGAATCGGTGCCGCTGTCGGTGTTGTTCTTGGCATGTTGCTCTCTAAACGTTAATTGGTCACTATGGAACAGCCATCACCACGTCAAGGACCCGGTAAAAGGGTCCTAGATTCACTGCAAAGAATATTGGGTCTTACCGTGAAAATGGTGGAGACACGTATCCAACTGATTGCGGTTGAACTCGAAGAAGAAAAACTTAACCTTGTTCATTTATTATTATTAGCAGGGCTGACACTTCTATTTACTGCATTTGGTCTGATGTGTCTTATTGGGTTGATTTTTTGGTCCGTGGATCCAATATACCGTTATCAAGCTTTAGCTATCACCACTGGCACCTTGGTGTTACTGGCGATTATCTTTGCTATTTGGACGCTAAAAAAAGCCAAACAATCGACACTGTTAGGGTCAACTCGCGAACAATTACGTAAAGATACTCAAGCGTTAACGGGAGTTGATGATGAGCAAAAGTAAACGCCAATTGCTCGCAGAAAAAAAACTCAGGCTGGTTGCTGATATTGAACAGCAACGAGCCGAGTTATCGGCCAATAAACAAGATTGGTTACAAGCCACTGCCCCTTATGATCGTGCATGGCAAACCTTGATGACATTCCGCCCAATATTTATCGCAGCGACAGGGCTTATTTCGATTATCTCTCTAAGACATCCCAATCGATTTATCTCATTAAGCAAAAAAGCGATTGCGACATGGGGTTTAATTCGCACACTAAAAAGCAGCTTAAATAGCATTAATCAGAAATAGCCTATCCCATCCAGACAAAAATAGTCACTATTTGTCAATTAGATAGAGTTAACTATCTCTATTTACTCTCTTTTTCACGCCTAACTAAACACATTCAATTTTTTTGTCTATCTTTGTTAATAAGCTTAGCTTTTTATTGAATGAGTTAAGCCATAAGATAAGCGCATCAAAGATTTCTAGCCCTTTCGTGCTGAAACTTAGCTTATAACGCGATAATTATCGCAATTAGTTAAAATTTAATGACCGTTTTATCTGGAGAGATTCAATGAAAAATTTAGAAAGTGGAGCTATTTTATTAGCACGTATTTTGATGCCAATTCTGTTTATTGTTGCTGGCTACGGCAAGTTAGGTGATGCCTACGCAGGAACTCAACAATATATGCAAGCGATGGGTGTCCCGGGCTTTTTACTGCCTCTGACCATTTTACTTGAGCTGGGTGGTGGAATTGCAATTTTACTGGGTCTATTAACCCGTACAACCGCAATTTTTACCGCATTATTCACTGCATTAACCGCGCTGCTGTTCCATACGAATTTCAGCGTTGATCCAAACAGTTTGATGTTTATGAAAAACCTGACCATCGCAGGCGGCTATATTCTGTTAGCGGTCACTGGCCCAGGTAAATTCAGTATTGACCATTTATTAAACAAGAAATGGTAATCTCGATTTTTTAGTCACTATCGAGCCAGTAGACATTAGCGTTACCCTCAATTAGACATCTTCATCCTATTTGTCCAATGCCTTTGCACCTCCTCGGAGGTGCTTTTTTTGCTTCCGTTCTCACTTCTGTCTTTGCTTTTGTTTTTACTTTCCCACAATACCAATTCATTCTCATAAATTAGTATTTTTTCGCGACGCCTTCAATAAAGCTATCACGAGTGATCTCTAAATAATTTGTATTGTAGGTAGGCGGTCAGCGAGGATATCTCGGGGAGCATACATAAGTATGTGACTCGAGTAGCCGAGAGCAACCAACACCCCTACAATGCAAAGTATGACGAGATCAAGATCTAAATAATTTAGGGATTTCACGGAGACACCACGACTTCGCCTCCCCCATACTATCGCGACGCCACGCCATAATCATATTCGATTCATGGCTAAATTCCGCCCCCACCACTTTCAGTCGACCTTCTTTAATATCCTGTTCCACCAGCGGGTATGGCATCGTTGCCACGCCTAGCCCGGCAATGAGTGCCTTACGCTTATCTTGAATACTCGATACCGTTAATCGCTGCTGTTTGTCTAACAGTTGCACGGTGATCACTGGGCGCTCACGGGCGGTATCCGCCACGGCAATCCCACGGTATTTCACCCGCGTTGTTTCGGATAGAGGTTCAGGTTCTTGATGGATAGGATGATTTGGGCTCGCCACATAAATATGATTAAGCGTATATAGAACCTTTGAGTTCACTTCCGATGATGAACGAAAATGCATATCAGGGGCGATAACAATATCCGCACGCCCATTTTCTAAACGTTCCCATGCGCCTGCTAGTACTTCAGTAATCAGTGACAACTGAGTTTCTGATTTTTCAGCCAGCTTATCGACAAGGGGAAATAACAATTCGGCAGGCACTAATGCTTCACACACGATAGTTAAGTGGGTTTCCCAACCTTTTGCTAAGGCTTCCGCATCTGAAGTCAGCTTATCCGCGGCTTCAAGGAGCACTCTGCCGCGCTCTAATAGCATGCGCCCTACATTGGTAAATTTAGTGCGATGTCCTGAACGGTCAAACAAAATAACATCAAGCTCTTCTTCTAGCTTCTGCATGGTGTAGCTTAGCGCGGAGGGAACTCGCCCTAATTCCTCAGCCGCTGCGGCAAAACTTCCACGACGATCGATTGCATCCATCACCCGTAATGACTCAAGTGTTAATGCTCTCTCTTTGCTCATGATGTATCTCTTTCAGGAAATTTGAATGAAGGAAACAGATTAACTGGCTAACAATTCAACGTCCAGATATTTATTATGACAATATATTATTACCACTATTTTTGAGTGAGGGTTAACCACTATGATGAAATTAAGATCAGCTAACCATTGTGGAAAAGCAGACTATGGTTGGCTACAAGCTCGCTATACCTTTTCATTTGGTCACTATTTTGATCCTGAGTTGATGGGATTCAAAACATTAAAAGTACTGAATCAAGAAATCATCGCACCGGATAATGCCTTCCAACCACGGGTTTACCCACATGTGGATATTCTGAATATTATTCTGCAAGGGCATGCTGAATACCGTGATAATTTAGGTAATGTCATCAGTGCCAAGCAAGGTGAGTGTGTCAGCTTCTCCCCAAGACCTGATTTGAGCTATAGCGAGCATAATATCTGCTCCAAAACGCCATTAACACGGTTACAACTGTGGTTAAATGCCTGTCCAGAGCAAGAATCATTGCCGCCACAAAAACTGTCATTGTCAGAGCAAGAAAACCGGTTAATCGCCTCTCCAGATGGTGAAGAACAAAGCTTACAACTTCGCCAAAAAATTTGGATCAGCCAAATTTATTTAGCACCTAATCAATCAAAAACTATCTCATTGAGAGGGAAACATGCTTATTTACAGTCTATTTATGGTGGTTTACACGTTATCGGGAAGGAACCAACACTATTAACCATGAATTGTAATGACGGCGTATTTGTTCAAGAAGAAAACCAATTAACCCTAAAATCTGAAAAAGCATTTCGTGGTTTATTGATTGATATAGGTGAGCAATTCTAGGTATCAATATTCCTCACAGGGTGACAGTTAACGGGAGATATACATCAAAATTTGCAAATAAAGCCGCAAATCTAATCATTTATACCTCCTATATACCGATCACCCTGTGTTAGAGTCCAGCCATGAGAGAGTTAAAAACCCCCATTTTTTAACTAAAACTTTTACTTTCTGATTTTAAAGGTGTTCTTGTGGCATTATTCATTCAACAGCGACACAACCAAATTTTTTCGAGAATTCTCAATGAGGTTGTGCCTCAAGATGAATTAGCCAAACTGTTTTCTGTTTCTACGCGAACAATCCGATCTGATATCAATGAAATCAACGAACTAATTGAAGCTCACAGCGCCCATATTGTGTATGAGCGAGGACGTGGCTATCGCTTAAAAATCGAGAATGCAGAGCAATTTTCCGCATTTACTCAGCAGAATGATAACAACAGCAATATTCCCCGTACCAGTAAAGAACGTATTGATGCACTATTGTTGAAACTCCTAATGTTGTCACTGCCAGTTAAACTGGATGATATTGCTGAAGAGTGGTTTGTCAGCCGTAGCACCATTCAACAAGATATGGGCGCGGTGAGGGAACATCTTCACAAATACCAAGTTCAATTAGAAAGTATTCCTCATCAAGGCATTCGTTTGAGTGGCAGTGAATGGGCGATCCGAGCTTGTATGACTGAAGCGCTATGGCGACAATTTATCGAACAAATTACGCCAGACTTAGCAACGTTCCATCCTGATTGCATTGATAATTTGGATTTAACTTATATAGATAAAGTTATTCATAATAGTATGAATCGCTTTGATATTCGTATTAGTAATGAAGGGCATCTGTACTTAGTCTTTAACTGTGCCGTAACCATTTTACGCATTACTCGCGGTCACGAACTTACAGTGAATACCAAAAATGATGCTGTTGAAGAGGTGATTAACAAAGCCTGCGATGAAATTTCTAAAGGACTAATTTACTTTCTGGGAAATGATCTGTCCCATGCAGAACTCAACTTTTTGCATGACCAAATCATTGCCCAACGCATTAATAACCAGGATTCCACCACACAAAAAAGTGGCAGCCACAATGCACTCTCTGAACATATTTTAAATTACATCAATGATCGCTATAACTATGATTTACGCAGTGATGAAAAACTGAAAAAAGATTTAAATACCCACCTTTCCTCACTAATCACGCGGCTTCAGTATCATATTTCCACCCCAAATCCATTGCTATCAGATATAAAACAATATTATCCATTTGCCTACGATGTCACCTTAAGTGCATTAACCAGCGCCAGTAAGCATCTATTACCCTATCCCGTGAATGAAGATGAGTTGGGTTATTTAGCGGTACATATTGGCGTTAGCCTTGAGCGCAACTATGGGGCAGGCTCCATGCGTCAGACTGAGGTTTTGGTCGTGACCGATGCGGGTAACTCAACCTTTCGAGTGGTCGAATCCAAAATTATGCGTGAATTTCCACAGCTTAAATTCAGCCGTGGATTAACCCTGCAAGAATATGAGTCCTTAAGTGAAGTCAGCGAAGATTTTGTTATCACGACGGTACGTATTTCTGAAAAAAATAAACCTGTGATTAAAATCGCGCCATTCCCCACGCCTTACCAGTTGGAGCAAGTCGGCCGCTTAGCCATGGTAGACCAAACTCGCCCATACATTATTGAGCGTTTTTTTGATGAGCGATTTTTTATGGTCATCAACGAAAAAATTAGCCAAGAGGCACTTTTCCAAACGGTATGCAGTAAATTGCAACAAGAAGGTTATGTCACCGCTGAGTTTTATCCCTCATTACAAGAACGTGAATCCATTGTTTCGACGCTGCTTGGCGAAGGGATCGCCCTGCCACATTCATTGGGCTTGTTAGCCAATAAAACCGTCGTTGTCACGATCCTTGCCCCCAAAGGTATTGAGTGGAATAAAGAAACGAAAGAGAATGCGTATGTCATTTTTCTGCTGGCAATCAGTAAAACGGATTACGAGGAAGCCATGGCGATTTATGATTTATTTGTCACTTTTGTCAAAGAAAAAACCACTCGCCGCTTAGTCAACGTCAAAAATTTCAATGAATTTCAAGCTATTGCTAAAGATAGTCTCGCGCGAATTCTTTAGCATAGCGTAGCTTCCACTTTTCCACGGAAAAAAGGAAGTTACGCATCTTTACGTGATCCTAACCACAACTCCATCAATTAGTTTCCCGTCAAAATGCATCCGTTGATGCGTAAATTGACCAAGTGGAAATAGAAATCCAGCGGATATCCGATTTCCACTTTGCTCATTTCCACTTTTCCGTCCTTCCGTGGGTGTCACTTCCATAAATTAAAAATAAAATTAACATATTGAATTTTAAAAATTTTTAATTTATTTATTAGAAAATACTTTATTTACATCCTATCTAAATACGTTATTTTTCCACTTGCCTTCCTTTTAGACCAAAAATCACCCTATTTTCATCTCTCAATATTTCCAGCTTATTTCCACTTTGAAATGGAAATTCACTGTCTGCAAAAACACGTAGGAACCGATTAAGGTATTAGACATAAAGAAACCTCGTCATTTGATTTTTAATATTACTTTGGATTTTAAACAGTTATGAGTGAATCAGTTGTAGTTTTTAAGATGTTAGACGACGACCTTGATATCGATGAGGTCACTCAAAAACTGCTGGCAGTGATTACTGACTGGCTAAAACAGGAGGCGTGCTACACCACCGATGTACAACAACAAATGTTGGAGTCTCATCTAAAAGCCATGGTTGCCAGAGCAAAAACGGGTGAAGCATTACCTGAAGTGGATATCAGTTTATTTGACGAAATATCACCGCATTCTATCGCGTTGGCACAAAGAGTTGTCGACACACTGCCGGGCTTGGCACCTGAAGAGACTTACTTGCTCTCGGTTCACTTTGAAGTTGCCCGTTCTAATGATTAATTTTTAGCAAGATAAAGTTTGGAGAATTCATTATGAAACAAATCGTTATTGTTATCGGCGATCGTTTAGGTAAAGGTCAGAAAGTTGCAGTGGGCGTTGAAACTGCCGGTGGAAAAGCCATTGTAGTTCCCGGTGTTGCAGCAGATATGAAACTGGGCGATGTCATGCATCAAGAACAAGCTGACCTTGGAATTTCATTCTGTGGCAGCGGTGGCGCCGGTGCTATCACCGCTCAAACTAAATATGGCTACAAAGCTCGTTATGGGATGCGCTCTATTGAAGAGGGAGAAACTGCGATTGCAGATGGTTGCAATGTTTTAGGTTTCGGTTTTATGGACAAGGAAGAGTTAGGCGAGCGCTTAGTTAAAGCATTTAATAAAAAATACGGCAACGCTTAATGAAAAAATCTATCGAAACGGTGGTACGGGTGACAGGGCAAGGCGATACCAAGCAAAAAGCCATTGCTGACGCCTTAAATTCGATTCAAAAAACCGTACTTAAAGACAGCACAGACATCATTCTACGGATAGAGCCTCGGGATGTTGAGATTGTTAGTGCTCACTATCAGTCGCGGACAGAAAAATTTCTATTTCTCTTTTTGCCACGTAAACGTGAGCATTTTCGTGTCGTGCTCGACGTTTCACTAGATGTCACCTTACTTTCTGTTAACGAAATTCCATTTACAGAACAATAAAAGCAATCAGGTCTGGAGTTAATTCCATGAGTGAAACTGCATCTTTCTTAGAAATATTGGGCATGTCCCTGATTATCGGCGGTCTCTGCGGCTTTGGTTTAGGCGCAGGGGCGGCACGTATGTTCCATGCCCCCACCATTCAAGGTATGGGCGCATTCCGTACATTAGGTGAATTAAATGCTTGTGAGGGCGATCCTGCATCCCACTTCTCATTCGGCTTAGGATTTTTCTTCAACGCATGGGCATCCTCCGTTGCGGCTGGGGCATTTACCCAAGACGTTGATCACCGCATCATTCCAAACTGGGGTGCGGCAGCGCTGCTTACCAAGAACCGTAGTGTGGCAGACACATTACATAATCCGAAAAAAATGGCGATAGCCTGTGCGATTATCGGGGCCTTTGTAGTCGCTTTCTTAAATACCACGGCATCTGCGGTACCGGCTGCACTGCAAACGACAGCAATTAATGTGTTAGTTCCTGCGGCAAACTTACTGGTTAACACCGTGATGCCAGTTATTTTCTGGTTAGCTGCGATGGATGCCGGTCGCCGTTCAGGCTTCTGGGCAACCCTGTTCGGTGGTTGTGCACAGTTAATTATGGGTAACGCTATTCCAGGTTTGGTACTCGGTATCCTGATCGGGAAAGGCGTTGATGATAATGGCTGGAACCGTATTACGCGTACCATGATGATTACCGTTGTTCTGCTGTTTGTTCTGAGTGGCTTCTTCCGTGAGTTTGACCTGAAGATGATCACCTCCTTCAACCTAGATAAACCATTGTGGCTTGAATACGTCCACGGTCTGCTGAGCGGGAAATAATCATGACAACTGAAATCAACAAACAAGACTTTTGGTACGCAGAGTGGTCTTTCCCCATCTTTGTTGGGCTGCTCTCTTCGGGGATCTTTGCGGGTACCCATATGTACGTGGTTTATGGATTTGGGGCATTTAACGAAGTGGCTTTCGTCGCCATGTTACGTGCAGGTCTGGATACCGGCGTTTATGGCGCAGTTGCCGCATTCGGCGCAAGTTTCTTATTCGCCCGAATCATTGAAGGCTCCCTCGTGGGGATTCTGGATATCGGTGGCGCCCTACAAACGGGGATTGGCTTAGGTGTTCCAGCGCTATTTCTTGCCGCTGGCTGGGATATTTTAGTCACTAACTTTTGGATTTCGTTAATTACTGGATTATTCCTTGGGGTTTTAATCGGCTTAATCATTGTTTTTGCGCGTAAATTCACTATTGCACAAGCCAACTCCACATTTGGTGCCGATGTCATGATGGGTGCCGGTAATACTTCAGGTCGTTTTCTCGGTCCATTGATTATTCTGGCAGCCATGGCGGCCTCGATTCCGATTGGTATCGGCGCTCTGATTGGTGCTCTGATTTTCTATATATGGCAAAAACCCGTAGCGGGTGGCGCGATCCTAGGTGCAATGCTGTTCGGGTATTTCTTCCCGCTCGCCGCCTAATCGTCTGAGAACTAAGAGGGCAGTTATGTATTCTCTGATAATCAAAAATGGTAAACGTATCGATGGCGAGATAATCGATATTCTGATTAAAAACGGCAAAATCGAGGCGGCGGGTCCGGAGTTGGCTCATCACCAGCAAGCTGAGAAAGTGATTGATCTTGAAGGTAAGATTTATGTTAGTGCCGGATGGATTGATTCTCATGCTCACTGTTTTGTCGAATCCCCCATCTACTTCGATGAACCAGATCTTGCAGGCGCTGCGGGCGGAGTTACCTCACTGGTTGATGCTGGAAGTGTCGGTGCCGATGATATCGACAAGTTTTATCAGCTCACCACACAATCTAAAACCAACGTCTTCTCGCTACTGAATATTTCGCGTATTGGCATCATCGCGCAAAACGAACTGTCCGATATGAACAATATTGACGATGTTTGTTTCCAACAAGCCATTGAGCGCCATCCCGGTTTTGTCGTGGGATTAAAAGCTCGCATGAGTAAAAGTGTGGTTGGCGAAAACGGAATTGCCCCGCTGCTCCGTGCCAAAGAGATGCAGAAAAAACACCGTTTACCATTAATGGTACATATTGGAAATAACCCACCAAACATTGATGAAGTCGCAGATTTGCTGACTCGCGGGGATATTATTACCCACTGCTTTAATGGTAAACCCAACAAAATTCTTGGTGACGATGGCTATCTCAAGCCGTCTATCGCTCGCGCGTTAGCGCGTGGCGTGATCCTCGATGTGGGTCATGGCGGTGAAAGTTTTAGCTTTAAAGTCGCTGAACAAGCCATGCGTATTGGAACGTATCCCGACATTATTAGCTCTGATATCTATCACCGTAACCGCGTGAATGGCCCCGTTTATAGCCTCGCATTCGTGATGACTAAATTCTTGTGTATGGGCTTTAGCGCAGAGCAAATCCTACGTTGTGTGACAGAAAAAGCTGCCGACTTACTGGCGCTACCAGCCAAAGGTTATTTGAGACCCGGCTTTGATGCAGACATTACCCTATTTGACCTGAAAGAAGAGCCGACTGAGCTAACGGATGCAGAAGGAGAACGCCGCATTGGAACACAGCGTTTTGTTCCCGTTGCTGCCATTGTCGGTGGAAAACACATTATTCCTGCACAAGGCGAATCTGAACATGAAATCAATTTATGAGAAATATCAGCTAAGACACGTGATTAATGCCTCTGGTCGAATGACAATGTTAGGCGTTTCTACGCCAACGCCTGAAGTGGTTGAACGGGTTGCTTATGGACTGAATCACTATTTTGAAATTAAAGATTTAGTGAATAAAACGGGCGACTATATTGCTGAGTTATTAAACGTCGAATCAGCGGTTGTCGTTTCTTGTGCATCTGCAGGAATTGCTCAGGCAGTTGCCGCAGTCATCGTTAAAGATGACGATGATTTATTACTGAATTTACACTCATCCACCAAATCTGTTCCTCGGGAGATTATTCTACCCAAAGGGCACAATGTTAACTTTGGTGCTCCCGTGGATACCATGGTTGCGCTAGGTGGCGGAAAAGTGATTGAAGCTGGTTTTGCCAACGAATGTAATGCCGCTCAGCTAGCCGCCAAAATCACCCCACAAACGGCGGCTATTTTGTACATCAAATCTCATCATACCGTGCAAAAAAGTATGCTGACCGTTGCCGATGCCGCCCAAGTAGCCCATGCACATCAATTACCGTTGATTGTCGATGCTGCCGCTGAAGAAGATTTAACGACCTATTATCAGGCAGGTGGCGACTTAGTGATTTACAGCGGTGCCAAAGCGATTGAAGGCCCCACCAGCGGTTTAGTGATGGGTAAAAAACAGTATGTAGAGTGGGTAAAACGCCAATCTCAAGGGATTGGTCGTGCCATGAAAGTGGGTAAAGAAGGTATTTTGGGCTTAACACTGGCTATCGAGCAGTATCTAACAGCAACCAAAGAAAGCGGCGCTGAGATGGTTAATCGCATGAGTAAATTCATTGCTGATTTAAATACGATTGCAGGTATTTCAGCCAAAGTGGTTTGGGATGCAGCAGGTCGGGATATTGCCAGAACAGAAATTAGCTTTGATGAAAAATCGATTGGCAAAACGACCTATCAAATTATGGCTGAATTAAAACAAGGAGATACCGCGATTTATTTCCGTGAATACAAAGCCAATGAAGGTAAGGTCGAAGCCGATATTCGTAGCGTCAGTACTGAGCAGCTTGAGGTTATTTCGCAGCAGATTCGTCGATTAGTAGAAGGAATTTAACATGAAGTTGTCACCTAATTTTTACCATGACCGTGTGTGTTTGAATGTCTTAGCGGGAAGCCATCAGAACGCGAAAGATATCTATGCCGCAGCCGAGAGTTTTGTCGTCGTCGGGGTGTTATCCAAAAACTATCCCGATCTTGAAAGCGCGATTGCGGATATGAAAATCTACGCCAAAGAAGTTGATAATGCGCTATCTGTCGGTCTAGGTGCTGGCGATCCAAAACAATCCACTATGGTGTCATTGATCTCTAAAGAGGTTCAGCCACAGCACGTCAACCAAGTATTTACGGGGGCACCGATCAGCCGTGCATTATTGGGTCAAAATGAGACTTTTGTGAATGCGGTGGTATCCCCAACGGGTACAGTGGGTATGGTAAAAATTTCAACGGGTCCATTAAGTTCCCAAGCTCCTGATGGCATCGTTCCCATCGAAACAGCAATTATGATGTTGAAAGATATGGGCGCGGATTCGGTGAAATTTTTCAATATGCAAGGCTTGAAGCATATCGAAGAATATACCGCCATTGCTAAAGCCTGTGCCAAATTCGATTTTTCCTTAGAACCAACCGGCGGCATTGATTTGGATAATTTCACTGAAATTTTGCAAATCGCCCTCGATGCAGGCGTGAAGAAAATCATTCCGCATATTTACAGTTCAATTATCGACTCAGCGACGGGGGATACTCGCCCAGAAGATGTTCGTCAATTATTGGAAATGGTCAAACAAGCGGTTAATTAATCACTATACCGAAGAAAATAGAAGCAAGACCTTTGCCCCACGCATAGCCCAATGCAGTGGGGCTTTTTTCATTACGTACTAATGACCGATCATTTTGGCATTCGGGATAATATGGAACCAATAATTATCGGGTACTGGGCTATCCCAAACGCCTATGTAAGCTGCAACTGCGATAGTGACGAATAAAATACCTAAGGTCAAAATGGCCATCATCATTCCCGATAAGGCTATTTGGCGTTTTTTCGTCGGGGCTTGTAATGAGAAAGCCAATGTTGACGCAACTGGGCAAGATTCAACGCACGTCATGCACCCCGTACATTCTACCGTTCTAACGTTAATTAGCTTATCGACTGGAATTCGTGACGGGCAATTTTTGGCGCACTTACCACAATCAATGCAGCTTTCCACATTACGGCGAATTTTAACGGGTGAGAATAGAGAGAATATCCCCAGCAGAGCACCATATGGACAGAGATAACGGCACCACACGTTACGAATAAACAGGCTAGCGACGACAAGAACAAAAACCGTGATGAGTGAGGCGCTACTAATATAACGAAAGAAATCCAGCATTTTCACGTCGATGATGATCCCATAAGGCGACATCATAAAGTATTGGATCATTTGTGCTGGCATGGATAACGCAATATAGAGGAAGAAGGCTAATAGTAGGTATTTTAATCCTCTTAAGGGGATATCGAGCCATTTAGGGACTTTGATTTGGAAACGAAACAGTTTCTGACCTATTTTTCCTATGTATTCAGATATGGTGCCTATTGGGCACAGCCATGAGCAAAAGGATTTTTTCAGTAATAAACTGATGATAATAAAAGAAGCTAATAGAAACATCGATGCTGCATGGATCGGTGGGAAAGCGCCAGTTTCGAGGGTGTATTTTAAATTCATTAGCCCAGCGATAGGCAGCCACCCTTCTATTCCTCCCGGACGAGGAAGATAAAACGTCGCGCCGCCTGTTTCGTAATAGCGAACCCAGTAATAGAAGGTAATTCCAATATAAATATTGATTGCCAATAACGTTATCTGTACGACTTTTCTCCATGTGGAGGCATTTCGCCAATCATTCCAAGGGAGCTTACCTCCAACCGTACCAGGGCGACGTTGGTATCTTATCAGTGGTTTCTTTATCATAACCGCATATCTCTTTAACATGCATTTTAAATACCATTATTGTATTTGAATATTCAAAATGCATATTGATTTGCATCAGGGGGCTATGATGTTGCTGGTTTGATATGGCGTATTCCAATTGCGGCAAGAATCAAAATAACACCCAACGATTGAAGGTAAAAATGTTCTGGTAGGCCGTGCTGAATAATATCGATCACAAAACTGGAAAGAACCTGACCACCTATGGCCAAAATCGTCGTAAGTGTTGCGCCAAGTAGTGGTAATACATAACTGTTGATCACCACAAAAAAAGCGCCAATAATTCCACCACAAAAAGCCATCAACGGAATATGGGTTAAATCTAGAGTAAATAGAGAGGACATAAATAAAATGATGATACTTAGAAATAAAAACCCAATAACATGGTTTACCAATGAAGCATAAAAAGCACTGGTGACTTGAGAAAGCGCGCCATTAACACTTCGGCTTAATATAATAAAAATCCCATTGCTCAATGCAATCATGACAAAAAAAAGCAGCATGGTTATCTCCCCATCACTATCAATACAGAACCCAAAAGCAGTAACAACACCGTTAAGCCATCCCGCAGGGTAATTCTTCGTTTGGCTAATCCCAATAGCCCAGCATGGTCAATCAACAGCCCCGTCACAATTTGTCCTGTCAACATTAGGACTATCGAGCCTGAAAGTGAAAGCGGGCTATTGACGGTAATGGCGGCAAGCAGGACAGTAAAAGCACCGGGAATACCACCTAAGTAGCACCAAACAGGTATTTTGATATCTGGTTTATGGGTTCGAACTGTTTTTCTTCTCACCATTATCCAAATCAAAAAAGCAATGAGACTGCCAATCCCGTGGGTCAACCAAGATGCATGTAGTGGAGAAGTAAACGTGGATAAATAG
Organism: Providencia sp. PROV210; assembly: GCF_028479445.1. Classification (NCBI taxonomy): domain Bacteria; kingdom Pseudomonadati; phylum Pseudomonadota; class Gammaproteobacteria; order Enterobacterales; family Morganellaceae; genus Providencia; species Providencia sp. PROV210. The sequence goes on along the minus strand of NZ_JAMPNQ010000015.1, from coordinate 97,796 downwards.
CTATTGCTCATAATCATTAATGTCAGCAATACGCCGGATAAAACAGCGATCATGGACAGCGTTATTTCTTTTTTCATTTTCTTTATTTCTTTGCTAATAATCTTAAAAGTATAAAGATTGATAGGAAGTCAAAAAAGGCATATAAAAGAAAAAGTCTGTTTCCTATTGGTTGACAATAAAATGATTGATATAGATTATTCGCTAATTCCGATTTTTATCACTGTTGTAGAACAAGGTAGCTTAACGAAGGCAGCTGATACGCTACATATGACCAAATCCGCGGTCAGTAAGAAGCTAATGGCGTTTGAAACGCAAACCGGGATACGTCTAATAACACGTTCAACTCGCCACCTACAACTAACTGAAGCTGGCGAAATCTATTATTCTTGGCTCAAAAAAGCACATGAAACCATCAATGATGGAAGAGAGGCTATTGCCCGTTATGCAGATACGGTAGACGGTATATTGAAGATCAGCGCACCGATGATTTTTGGTACGTTGCACCTTAATAAGCTATTACCTGAATTTTTAAAGCGGTGGCCACAATTACGCACTGAAATTATTTTTGACGATAAGCTGGTCGATCTTATCGGTGAGGGTTTTGATATAGCGATACGAATAGGTGAATTGCAGGATTCATCGTTGATATCTCGAACACTGTCACCATGTCGAAGTGTGTTGTGCGCCTCTCCTGCTTGGCTAGAAGAACGCGGAATACCAAAAAATCTTCAAGAATTAGCGGAACATAATTGCTTATTGTACAGTTACTTTCAGGCTGGGCAGACATGGAGTTTTACTCATCTTGGTGAGAAAGTGAGATTTACTCCAAAAGGGAACTTTCGTGCCAATAATAGCCTATCTTTACATCAGGCTGCGTTACAAGGGTTAGGGGTCTGCCAACTGCCACAATTCATTGTTGCACCAGACATTCTCGCTGGGCGTTTAATTCCATTGCTCCCTGATTATCACCTGCCACTCCATCACATTTATGCGGTGTATCCAGACAAAGAGTTTTTACCAAAAAAAGTCAGCGTTTTTTTGGATTTCTTACAAGAAAAACTCAACAAATCAAGTGATTATCAAAATGATTATGAACGAGTTCTCTATTGATATTTATGACTTGATGTAACCGAATGGCGAGAAATAAAAAAACAATTAAGTGTAGTATTATCAATTAATTAGATTTTTTTCTAAACAATTTAAGATTTTTTCTAGATAGTTCGAGGTGTGCCAAGGCGGCAAAATGAGGAAATCCCTAGGAGCATACACTAGTATGTGACCAGAGTAGCCAAGTGCAGCCAACCCCCCTACAACTTGAAATATGACGAAAAAAATTTTTCTAGATAGTTCGAGATGTGCCAAGGCGGCAAAATGAGGAAATCCCTGGGAGCATACACAAGTATGTGACTAGGGTTGACGAGTGAAGCCAACGCAGTCACAACTTGAAATATGACGAAAAAATGGGAGTTGGCCGATAAGCCGGGTTCTGTCGTGGACAACCATTCATCTAGGCCAGCACTTGCGCACTGGCTCCAGCAACCTACCCGAGTTCAATGCGGGCCGCACCATATGAACCCCTATTTGGTCTTGCTCCGGGTGGAGTTTACCATGCCACGAACTGTTGCCAGTCGCGCGGTGCGCTCTTACCGCACCCTTTCACCCTTACCTGATCCTGTAAACAGGCCATCGGCGGTTTGCTCTCTGTTGCACTTGTCGTAGGCTCGCGCCTCCCAGACGTTATCTGGCACCCTGCCCTATGGAGCCCGGACTTTCCTCCCCTCTACCCGTCTCCCGAAGGGACTACGATAAAGCAGCGGTTGTCTAGCCAACTCCGCGGCGAATTATAGGCACTTTACGGTAGCTTGTACAGGCTCAAAGGCAGTCTATTTACCACAAAGCCTGTACTTGGACGAAAATCACTCGCTGTCTTGCTGATCCAGCATCAGTTTATATAGCTGATTTTTTTTCAAGCCGTAGATTTCAGCAGTAATTGCCGCGGCTTTTTTCGGCGGTAATTCTTTTTGTAATAAATTCAACGTGCGCATCACATCCGGCGTGATAGAGGATTCTTCATCTTGAGGCTTATAACCTTCAACAATCAGAACCATTTCTCCACGATGGCGATTTTCATCTTCTTTAACCCACTCAAGTAGTTCTCCAACCGGACGACCTTCAATGGACTCCCAGGTTTTTGTCAATTCACGCGCGAGAACCACTCGGCGGTCAGGCCCCCAAACTTCAACCATATCCGCTAAACTGTCTAACAAACGGTGAGTCGATTCATAAATAATTAATGTTCGTGTTTCTTGCTCAAGGGACTTCAGTACATCTTTACGACCTTTAGTTTTCGCTGGAAGAAAACCCTCATAGCAGAAACGGTCGGATGGTAATCCCGCGGCTGATAATGCTGTTATCGCAGCACATGCGCCCGGTAATGGGACAACTCGAATGCCTGCTTCACGGCAGCGATTGACTAAATGATAACCAGGATCGTTAATTAAAGGTGTACCTGCATCAGAGACTAATGCGATACTATCCCCTTGTTGAAGTTTGCTAATTAACAGATCTGCCTTTTGCTGCTCATTATGGTCATGTAGCGCAAACATACGTGCATTAATGGCAAAATTCTGTAATAGAATTCCCGAATGCCTTGTGTCTTCCGCAGCAATTAGGTCAACATGTTTAAGCACATCCAACGCGCGTTGCGTGATATCTCCCATATTACCAATTGGGGTTGGCACGATGTATAGCGTGGATGCCATAACCACTGCTTGATTAGGTTGGTTCATTGTTTCATCCGAATAGCCGGTTTAAAATTAAGCAATTGAAAAATACACCATTGGATACAGTATGCGTCCTTCAATTTTTTTGCATTTGAAAAAAAAGTTACTCTGCACTGCGATGTTGTCCACTCTCGCATTAACGGGGTGCCAACTCGAACAATCGACAACCTCGACAACCACACAGCAGCAAAGTGTTTCTGATGCCAGTCATTATCAGTCTATCATCGACACGGCTCAAGGTAAGCCCTCAATGGAAGTGCTACGCGCTTATATAAGCCAAGAACCTCTGCTTACCGACCCTGCACAACATCAAGCTAATATTGATTCTCTGTGGCAAATGTTAACACAGATGCAGCCAGAACAGATTCAAGGGATCGCGGCAGATGAAAATATTTTATTAGGCTGGGTCGACCTTCTCGATATCTATCAAAATAATAAAGATGATCCAGAAGCCCTACGCGTGGGCATTGCCGATTGGAAAACCCGTTATCCACATAATCCAGGGGCAAAAAATCTCCCAACTGCATTAGTTCAAGGTACTGTCGCAAAAGTAGGCGATGCTCCACGTATTGCACTATTCTTACCAATGAGTGGTCAAGGGCAAGTGTTTGGTCAAGCTATCCTGCAAGGCTTTACCGATGCGCAAAAAGGGCTTCCTCAGTCATCAGCCCCTTCAGTCACTGAGCCAGCAGCTCCCCAAAGTACTGGTAATGATGTTTTAGACCAAATTTATCAAGAAGTTGCTGCGACAGTGAATGAAAATGCTAATGGCGATGTCGTCGCTTCAAGCTTAACGATTGATGCTGTACCGACTAATGCACAAAGCGTCAAAGTCTTTGATACTCAAGGTAAAGCGATCCCTCAGTTAGTCCAACAAGCAACTGCCGAAGGCTATAACTTGATTGTGGGCCCACTGTTGAAAGCTGAAGTTCAAACAATAGCTCAAATGAATGCACCAATCAGTGTTCTGGCTTTAAATGAATTAGATGCAAATCAGTTAAAACCTAGCCCAAATCTATGTTATTTCTCTTTATCCCCTGAAGATGAAGCGAAAAATGCCGCTAACCAAATGCGAGCTGATGGGAAACAGATGCCGTTGGTGTTAGTTCCTGCAAATCCATTTGGCGATAGAATTGCCAAAGCTTTTGCACAAGAATGGCAGGCAAAAGGCGGTGGAACGGTATTAGTACAAACATTTGGTTCAGTAGGTTCGCTAAAAGAATCTATAAACCGTGGGCAAGGGATCCGTATGACGGGTACGCCTATCAACGTTGATGCCCAGCCAATGGTACAAACTGAAGGTGGTGTTGACGCTGTATACATCGTGGCAACCCGTGATGAGCTAACGTTAGTTAAGCCAATGATCGACATGGCTATTAGTTCACGTCAGCGTCCTGCTTTATATGCAAGTTCTCGTAGTAACCAAGGTAGCTCCAATGCGGATTACCGTTTTGAAATGGAAGGCGTGAAGTTTAGTGAAGTCCCATTATTAGCAGGGGCAAACAGTAATCTTCGTAAGCAAGCCCAAGGTAAAGTGAATAATGACTATTCATTATTCCGCCTCTATGCCATGGGCATTGATGCATGGTCACTCGCAAATAACTACGATAATTTGCAAAAGAATGCTCAATTCCGTATTCATGGGGCATCAGGCACATTAACGGTTCATGAAAATTGTGTCGTTTATCGTGAATTGCCTTGGTTACAATTCCAGCAGGGTCAAATAAAACCCGTGCAATAATATTTACAAGGCAATCAGGATGATTGCCTATTTTTCAGACTAGGATGTCATGCAAACAATAAAAAAATCATTAAAATGGTTAACTGGTAGGCATTACGAAAACCAAGCACTCGCCTATTTGCAACAACAAGGGTTGACGTTAATTGCCCGTAATGTTCGCTGTCGAATGGGCGAAATCGACCTGATTATGCGTGATGGGACGGTTTTGGTCTTTGTCGAAGTGCGTTTTCGCAAGAATAGTGATTACGGAAACGCTCTTTTATCAGTAAACTGGCACAAACGCAGAAAAATATTGGCAACTGCCCAATATTGGCTTGCTCAGCGACAACAAAGTTTTGAAACAACCCCCTGCCGCTTCGATATCTATGCAATCACCGGCAAACAGTTTGAGTGGGTTCAAAACGCGTTTAATCTTAGTGAACAGGAAAACAAGTAAGTGCTAGATAGAATAAAAGTTTGTTTTACCGAAAGTATTCAAACTCAAATTGCTGCGGCAGAAGCACTGCCCGATGCGATTTCTCGCGCAGCGGTAATGATGGTCCAGTCATTGCTGAATGGTAATAAAATTCTGTGTTGTGGTAATGGTGCATCAGCCGCAACAGCACAGCGTTTTGCTGCCAGTATGATCCATCGTTTTGAGACAGAGCGCCCAAGTTTACCTGCATTGGCGCTAAATACCGATAATACAGTGTTGACTGCGATATCCGGAAGCAAACAACCTACTGAAATTTATGCCAAACAAGTCCGAGCACTTGGTCAACATGGTGATGTTTTAATGGCTATCTCCACTCATGGTAATAGCGCTGATATCATTAAAGCAGTTGAAGCCGCAGTAACCCGTGATATGACGATTGTGGCTCTGACTGGCTATGATGGTGGTGAACTGGCAGGGCTTCTTGGTCCACAAGATGTTGAGGTTCGAATCCCATCCCAGCACAGTGTCAGAATTCAAGAAGTTCATTTATTAACCGTCAATTGTTTGTGTGATTTAATTGATAACACGCTGTTCCCACATCAGGACGAGTAAGGAGACAAAATGCGATTACTTCCAATTTTTGCCATAGTTTTGAGTTCGGTTCTTCTACAGGGCTGTATTGGTGCTGCGGTAGTCGGTACTGCTGCAGTCGCAACGAAGAGCGTTTCAGACCCTCGCTCGGTGGGTCAGCAAGTTGATGATGGCACACTAGAAGCGCGTGTCAGTGGTCAACTGAATAAAGATAAAGATATCACAAGCAAAGCTCGCATCGTGGCAACTGCGTATAAAGGACAGGTTCTATTAACCGGTCAGTCTCCAGATATGGCATGGGCTGAGCGAGCAAAACAAATCGCCAGCAAAGTGGATGGAACGACCGCGGTCTACAATGAAGTTCGTCAAGGTGAACCTGTCGATTTAGGTACAGCATCAAAAGATACTTGGTTAACAACCAAAGTGAAATCTAAGATATTAACCAGTGATGGCGTTAAATCAGGTAGCGTAAAAGTAATTACCGAGAATGGGGAAGTTTTCTTATTAGGAGTACTGACTCGACAAGAAGGTGATGCAGCCGCCAAAATTGCAAGCGAAACCGATGGTGTCCGTCGAGTTACGACCGCTTTCACTTATCTTAATTAATCATAAACGATAATCAATTGTTATAAAAAGCCAAGCCATGAACTCAAAATCATGGCTTTTTTTTTAATCCTCACCAATTTGGTTATTTTTCAGATAATTCCTATCTCCTAAAAGGTTCATCTGATTAAGTATCCACGCCTGCCTTTTTAAAACATAGGAAGATGGCTTTTTTACACTGAATCGATGTGGATTTGGAAGAACAGCAGCCAAAAGCGCAGACTCTTCTCTAGAAAGCTTGCTGGCAGGCTTATTAAAGAATTTATTTGCTGCTTCTTCAACACCAAAAACCCCCTCACCAAACTCCGCAATATTGAGATAAATAGTTAGTATTCTTGTTTTTGACCACATAACTTCCATTACTGGCGTCATTACTGTCTCAATCCCTTTTCTTAACCAGCTTCGACCATCCCATAACCATAAGTTTTTTACTGTTTGTTGAGAGATCGTCGAGGCGCCTCTAACCGGTCGTTTATCATCCAAATTATGCTTATAAGCACGCTCAATTGCATCGAGATCAAATCCCCAATGATGGGGAAAATTTTGATCTTCTGAAGCAATAACAGCAAGATAAACATAGGGGGAAATCTGCTTTTCATTGACCCACGTCGAATGAGAAACATAAGAAAAATTAAAGTTAATCCACGCGGATAGCTGTCTTTCGACCATCACTGCGGAAAAGGGAACGGGCACAAACTTAAAAATGATGACAGAGAATAACCATAAAGAAAGCAATGAGATTATAATTCTCTTAAGCCAGTGCCCTAATCGGAAAACAATCTTTTGCATTCCGTTAATTACGCCATTTCCAGTACTTTCTTCACAAGCTTACTGATCCCACTATTCACCTCTGCAATAGATTGAGCCAGCATATAAGCAGGAGTTGTAACAACCTTGTGAGTTTCATCCACAACAATATCATCAACAGAACAGACAACATGCTGACCGCCCATTTTTTCAATTTGAGCAATCGTTTCAGCATCATCACCAATTGTTAGTTTCACTGATGTATTAAGCATCTTTGGTAGCATGACAGGAGCAATGCACATCAGTCCTAGTGGCTTTTTCTGCTGGTACATTGCCTGAACTAAACTTAATAGTTCTTTATTAATTTCACAGTCACTTCCTTTCACTGCGAAATTACATAGATTTTTTGCCACACCAAAACCACCTGGAATTATAAGGGCATCCAGCTTATTCGCATCAGCTGATGATAAAGGGGCTATTTTACCACGAGAAATACGTGCAGATTCTTCCATTTGATTGCGTTTTTCTGTTTTTAAACTACCATTAATGTGATTAATTACAGTAGCTTGATCTTCATTTGGAGCAAAAAAATAGACTTCAGCATTATTTTCACTTAAAGCCAGCATAGTTAATACTGTCTCATGAACTTCACTCCCATCAAAAACACCACAGCCACTTAAAATTACCGCAATTGATTTCATATCTTCCGCCTTTTGTAGTAAATTACTCCTCAGACACCAAACAGACAAACATCAATCTTCATCACAGATTTTAATGAATCTTGTAACAGGTTCACTAAATTTTGGTATCGTGGTAATGTCTGAGTCACGACAAATGTATTTTAATGATTCGCCTACAATAAAATCATAAGCGAATCAATGATTTCCCTGGTGTTGGCGCAGTATTCGCGCACCCCGACTTCGGTTGGGGTTATTTTTTTGTACGGTTATCAACCCAGTTTCTCAAAGTTTCTATATCTGACTTCCAATCCTGTTTTAGCTCATCTACCCACTCTTGAACATTATCCCACCAAGCCGGTAATTCCGGTGATTGAATTTGCTGAGCAAGTTTCTGTAAATTTTTCAGTCCAATGGAACCCGCTGCCCCTTTGATTTTGTGAGCTTCTTCAACAATCCCTTTTTGATCTTTAGCCACCATATTGGTATCAAGAATAGCGAGATAACCAGGGATCATCTTCTCGAATACCGCCAACCCGTCGTAAATCAGCTTTGGTCCCACTAAATCAATATATTGCTCAAGCATGTCACAATCTAGAATGGATTCATCAACTTCAGACATTGAGATATTCTCCGTATGTTCATGGTTAGCGGAGGCATTGTCGCCCCAGAATTGCTCAATAACTTGAGTCAAGGCTGGAACGGATAAAGGTTTGCTTAGAACACCATCCATTCCCGCATCAAAGTACTCTTTCTTGTCTTTCAATACATTGGCAGTTAATGCAATTAATGGTGGTAAATCTTCCTTGTCGTACTGCTGTTTTAGTTGTCTAGAAATATCCAAGCCTGTCATATCTGGTAATTGGATATCTAGTAGAACAAGGTCATACTCACCTGGTGCGAACATTTCCAATGCATCTTTACCTGTCATGGCGACGTCAACCGTATTGCCAAGGTTCTCTAGCACAGAACACGCCACAACCACGTTAAGTTCGATATCTTCGACTAGTAAGATATGGAGAGCGGGGAGCGGATAATCATCTTCATTTTCTTGTTGCTCCTCAATTTGATCTTCAACAACAGGGGCTGTAATGGATAATGTGAATGTTGAACCCTGACCAATTTTGCTTTCAACCTGAATATCTCCACCCATACTTTGTGCTAGCCTACGAGATACAGAAAGCCCAATCCCCGTTCCGGTTGCAGGGCGTCCACCCGCAGAATCTCGAACTTGGTAATACATCGCGAAAATTTTATCGAGTTCATCCTGCGGAATACCAATACCACTGTCTTTCACTTGGAAAAATAGTTTGTTATCTGCTTCTCGCCATATACTCAGCTTCACTTCACCTTTTTGAGTAAACTTCACTGCGTTACCAATGAGATTCCACAAAATTTGGCGTAAGCGAGTGCCATCCGTCAGAATAGTTTTTGGTAGCCCTCGAGCGACATCCAGAACAAATTTCAGCCCCTTTGGCTGAACAAGTAGTCCACTCAAGTTTTCGAGATCATTGACAAATTCAGGTAGTACGACGGGTTGGTTATCCAATTGCACTTTACGACGTTCAATCTTGTCCATCTCGATAACGTCATTAAAGATATTGCCCAACGTGATAGCGCTGACATGGATAGTTTTCAGGTAGCTGGCTTGCTCCTTACTAAGTTTGGTATCCAGAAGTATGCGGCTAAGCCCCACAATGCCATTAAGCGGCGTACGAAGCTCGTGGCTGATCGTTGAAATGAAGGTGGTCTTATCCCTACTCGCGTTCTCTAACGCCTCCTGATAACGTTTACGCTCGGTTATATCGCGACCAAAGCCCATTAGCCCATGTCGTTTACCAACACGATCGTAAAATGGTACTTTACGTAATTCAAAACAGGCCTTGCGTCCGTCGGGATACACCAGCCACTGTTCGTAAGTAAGTGCAACGTTATGTCTGAAGACTTTTTCGTCAGTCTCCATTACTTTTGCCGCTATTTCGGCATCATAAATATCTAATGGTGTTAGCCCCACCAGTTGTTTCTCACTTTTACCTGTGAGTAACTCCATGGCGCGGTTACACCCCGAAAATTCGTTATTTTCATTTCGGTAATAAACGAGGTCAGGAGAGGCATCCAAAAACGAGCGTAACAACACGGATTGCTGTTCGAACTCAATTTGGGTTTGTTCCCGAAATTTCATTTCTTGTTTTAATTGTTCTAATAATTCGAGGTGGGCACTTTCTGCTTTTTCTCGTTCAATAATTTCTAGATTCAGTTGCTCAATATTGCCTTGAAGTTGGGTATTTAGCTCCGCATCCCGATGTCTCATAACCTCAAGTTTATCGACCATACGCGTTAAGCGCTGACGTGACTCTTCCAATTGTTCGACCACGACGGAAAGAAAATAAACGGCCAATGGCGTAATGATTAATCCAAATAGGATTGAACCTACCATATCGAGGCTATCCACGTGTCCACGTAAGAAAATTGCCACTGCCATTTGCATTATCATCGCAAGCACAATCAACGCTGATGCTAGTAGCAAAGAGAAACGTACTAACCCCAGTTTCATCATCAGGTCGACATAATATTGTGCTAGACCGCGAAGTACTTTCATAACCACCCCTTAGTTAAATTCTCTATGAATCATATATCAAACAAGGATGTTTCGAATGTAGATTCATACGAAATGTCGATCCTGCTCATTAAATCACCTCATCATCGATAGATTATCATCAGCTCAATTGGTGACTTTATTATGATAATCACTATTTAAATCAACTTTATCAAAGTAAACTTTAATTCACGTCATACCCATGAAACAAATTACGCAATAAGGATCAACATGTCTGCATCGCATGACGGTTCACAACGTGTTGAGCCAAAAACCAAAGGTCTCAACATCCGTAAAATTGAGTTCATTGAAATTTACCAGCCAATCAGTGGTATCGAAGTGCAGAATCAAGCACAGCGCTGTTTGTCTTGTGGGAGTCCTTACTGTGAATGGAAATGCCCGCTACATAATCACATTCCTAACTGGTTAAAATTAGCGGCGGAAGGCAAAATACTTGAAGCTGCGGAGCTTTGCCATCATACCAATAGCCTGCCCGAAGTCTGTGGTCGAGTATGTCCTCAAGAAAAATTATGTGAAGCGGTGTGCGTGCTGAATGAAACCTTTGGTTCAGTCACTATTGGGCATCTTGAACGTGAGATTACCGATAAAGCTTTTGAGTTGGGCTGGCGTCCTGATATTTCCCATGTCACAGCGACAAATAAACGCGTCGCCATTATTGGAGCGGGTCCGGCAGGTTTGGGCTGTGCTGATGTGCTTGCTCGCAATGGCGTACAAGTCACCGTGTTTGATCGACACCCGGAAATTGGTGGCTTACTCACTTTTGGTATTCCCGCGTTTAAACTTGAAAAAACCATCATGCAACATCGTCGACGGATTTTTGAAGAGATGGGGATCAAATTCAAATTAGATTGCCAAGTTGGGCATGATGTTCCCTTTGAAAGCCTACTGAATGGGTTTGACGCGGTTTTTATTGCAACGGGAACCCATCAGCCTATCGATGGACAACTTACTAACCTAAAGGCTATAGGAGTCTATAACGCACTCCCCTATTTAGTCGCCAATACTCGGCATTTAATGCACTACCCTGAAAATACCGATTTTCCTTACATCAATGTGGCACATCAGCGTGTTGTGGTATTAGGTGGCGGAGATACAGCGATGGATTGTGTACGAACCGCTATTCGACAAGGAGCTCAACACGTTAGCTGCCTCTATCGCCGAAAAAAAACAGACATGCCCGCAGCAAAACGGGAAGTTTTGCATGCCGAAGAGGAGGGCGTAGATTTTTATTTTAACTTACAACCAGTGAGCATTAAAGTTAATAAAAATCATCACGTTGTAGGAATTAACACCACGAACACTCAACCCAGTGTTAATGAAAAAAATACTGTTGAACTCCCCGCAGATATCATCATCATTGCGTTTGGCTTTGAATCTGATCCTATGCCATGGCTTCCATCATGTGAGATTCAGCGTGATCCTCAAGGACGAATCAAGGCTCAACGCCATAGCGAATTTCCATATCAGACTTCACATCATAAGGTTTTTGCTGGTGGGGATGTCGTTCATGGCTCTGATTTAGTTGTGACTGCCATTGCCGATGGTCGAGGTGCAGCTGAAGGTATATTACTGTATTTAGGTATTTAATTTATTTTTGATAAAAAAAAGAGGAATAAATCCCTCTTTTTTATCTATTTAACAACTCGCAGAGTCGGGCGCCCTTTCGGTGGTCTTGGCGGTTCATCGTCTGGTGTAGATGATTCGTCAGTTTGAGCTGACTCGTCATGAACCAAAATAATATTGTCTGCCGATGTTTCGTCTGTTACGTCGTTTTCTTCTGAAAAATGCTCATCATAAGCCGCTTCAGGTTCAAACATCATACCAGCACCATTTTCACGAGCATACACAGCCATAATTGCAGCCATTGGAACGTATACCTGACGAGGCACTCCACCAAATCGAGCATTGAAGCGAACTTCTTCGTTGGTAATTTCAAAATTACCCACGGCACGAGGCGCTACATTTAATACAATTTGCCCATCTCGGGCAAATTCCATCGGGACATTGACTGCGGGAAGTGTGACATCAACCACCAAATGCGGGGTCATATCGTTATCCAACAACCACTCATAGTGAGCTCGCAGTAGATAAGGTCGACGTGGTGTCATTGGTGCCATTTCCATCATACGACTTAGCCTCGATTTTACTTACGCATTTCGCGCTCTAATTCAGTTAAAGATGCAAAGAATGAACCACGGTCAAATACACGCTGCATGTACAGCTGTAAAAACTTGCTGCTAGATGGCTTTAATTCAATACCCAATACAGGTAAACGCCATAATAGCGGCGCTAAGTAGCAATCGACTAAGCTAAACTCATCACTCATGAAGAATTGCATGTGTTCAAATGCAGGAGATATTGCAATCAGCTCTTCAGCTAATTGTCGACGCGCGCTTTCAGCTTCCTGAGCACTACCTTTCTCTATTTGATTCATTAGTGAATACCAGTTTTTCTGAATACGGTACATCATTTGACGACTAGTACCACGAGCCACTGGATATACTGGCATTAATGGTGGATGCGGGAAACGCTCATCGAGGTATTCCATGATAATCAGTGGGTCATAGAGTGTTAAGTCACGATCAACCAGTGTTGGTACAGTTCTATACGGGTTTAAATCAATAAGGTCTTGAGGTATATGACCAGGCTCGACATTTTCAACTTCAACACTCACGCCTTTTTCAGCCAAAACAATACGTACTTGATGGCTAAAAATATCAGTTGGACCTGAAAACAATGTCATTACCGAACGTTTATTAGGAGCAACAGCCATTAAAACCTCCAAATTATAAAAATGACTCGCACAAGCTAAAGACCGGCTTCATCATTTTTATTTTTTAAAATCCCCTGCGCTTAACCTTCACTACCCAGATTGAAAGCCAGCACAACCATCCCGCGAAATAAAAGCGAGAAATAATTGAATAAAAAAACTGGGACATATTCTAACAGATTTTGTACAGTTTAGGGGGCTAACCCAGAGAAAATCATCGGTTAATTTTGTTTTTCGAGGGGGAATAATCAAAAATCAGAATTAAATACTCAATTAAGGCATAAATCAAAGAATAAAAAACCTAGAGTTAACTCCAGCGTTAGTGTGTTAAATATTAATAATAAATGTGAATGACATTAAAAGACTATGCATAACTGTAGTGGAATTAATCATCTTTGTCTTTTATTCTTAATTAAACTCACTCGTAACTCAATATTCCATTTTCTATAGATAATAAAAAACCCGCCATAAAGACGGGTTTTTTCATTAACTTCATGCCCAGAGGGCAATAAATTAACGTTTGGAGAATTGTGGACGACGACGTGCTTTACGCAGACCCACTTTCTTACGTTCAACAGAACGCGCATCACGGGTAACAAAACCAGCTTTACGCAGATCAGAACGAAGAGTCTCGTCATAAGCCATCAGTGCACGAGTAATACCGTGACGGATTGCGCCTGCCTGACCAGAGATACCACCACCTTTAACAGTGATGTATAGGTCAAATTTTTCCAACATTTCAATCAGTTCTAACGGCTGACGAACAACCATGCGCGCAGTTTCGCGACCAAAGTATTGTTCCAGTGTACGTTGATTGATTGTGATGTTACCGCTACCCGGCTTAATAAAGACACGAGCAGATGAGCTTTTGCGGCGACCAGTGCCGTAGTATTGATTTTCAGCCATTGCTATAATCCCGATTAAATGTCAAGAACTTGCGGTTGTTGAGCCGCGTGGTTGTGCTCATTACCTGCGTAAACTTTCAGTTTACGGTACATTGCACGACCCAGAGGTCCTTTTGGCAACATGCCTTTAACCGCGATTTCAAGCACACGCTCAGGACTACGAGCAATCATCTCTTCGAAAGTTGCTTGCTTGATTCCACCTACATGGCCAGTGTGGCGATAGTAGATTTTGTCTTCGCGTTTTTTGCCGGTAACAGCAATTTTTTCTGCATTCAGAACGATGATGTAATCACCAGTGTCCACGTGCGGAGTATATTCCGCTTTATGCTTACCGCGCAGACGGCTAGCAATTTCAGTTGCAAGACGGCCTAAAGTTTTGCCATCTGCATCAACAACATACCAGTCACGTTTTACGGTCTCTGGTTTAGCTGTAAAAGTTTTCATTAAAACTTACCCAATATTGAAGTTACACGTTGAGTGAACACTCATGTTCGTAAAGTTACTAGAGGTTCACGCGACTCATTGTCCAGCAAACCTACCCCTTCGAGCAGCCTAGCCGGCATTAATGCGTTATTTTTTGGGAAATAAAAAATAACGCTGTAACGTGGGGTCGCAAGATTATAGAGAAGTCAGCGACAAAAATCGACCCCAAATGCATTTTTTTTACATTCGAATCGATAATCAGCGTTATATGCTCATTAAACGCCCAAACTTACGCTGTTTTTATCGTACTGATAAAAACCTATGATAAATGCGGGATCTTTAAATATTCTTCGCTCTGCATTTCTTGTAGGCGAGAAAAGCAACGTTGGTACTCAAATGCTAAAAGTTGCCCTTGATAGAGTGACTCCATCGGCACTTGCGCATTAATCATTAATTTTACCTTACGCTCGTAGAACTCATCAATAAGCGCGAGGAAACGTCTAGCTGGATTCTCATCCGCCATTCCCATTACAGGCACATCGTACAGAAGTACAGTGTGATAGCAGTTAGAGAGGTAGATATAGTCATTTTGACTACGAGGCTCTTCACACAACACTTTAAAACTAATGGCAAGTACACCTTCTGCGGAGCGAATTGCCTGCATTTGGCGATGATTTACTTCCAATACAGGGGTTTTGTGCCCCTCTTTACCCGCTAATTTAATGAACGTTTCATCGAGATGCTGACGGTTTTGTTCATTAATTGGTGATAAAAATAGATGTGCTTGTGTCAATGTACGCAGGCGATAATCAATTCCAGCATCCACATTCATGACATCGCAATACTTTTTAATTTGCTCAATGGCAGGTAAGAAGCGTGCCCGTTGTAGTCCATTACGATAAAGGTTGTCTGGAGTAATATTCGATGTAGCAACTAACGTAATTCCACGAGCGAATAGACCTTCAAGCAAAGTCCCTAAGATCATGGCATCGGTAATATCAGACACGAAAAACTCATCAAAACACAATACATCCGTCTGTTTTTTAAACTCATCGGCGATAGTTTCTAATGGGTTTTCTTGCCCTTGTAATGCCATTAAATCTTCCTGCACTTTCTTCATAAAGCGGTGGAAATGTAAGCGCAATTTTCGATCGCCAGGCAGGCTGTCATAAAACATATCCATCAGCCATGTTTTTCCTCGACCAACTCCCCCCCACATATATAACCCTTGTACAGGCTCGCAGCTTTTTGTTGATGGTTTGCCGAGCAAACGACCAAAACGTTGTTTTAAGCCTTTCGGTTTCTCATTGGGAAAACAAGGTGTTGCACTGCAAAGTTGTTGATAAATTTTATCTAAACGCTCGACTGCTTGCTTTTGAACATCGTCCGGCTGAAAATTGCCTTGAGCAATTGCCTGCTGGTAACGCATAGTAGGGGTCATCGGCGACATCAACTGAATAATCCTTAAAATTTTCGGTTTTTTTTACCGTTATATGATATACACTGCCTTTATTATAACCAGATTCTGTTATCATTTAACTTTCGATTAACCATTCGGCATAGAGTAAGGAATTTTGCTTTATTATTCCACTCTTTAGTCATTAACAGATTGGCCATTAACGGGTATAGTTAGGGTAATCGAGCTAAATTTTTGGCGAATATTTTCTGTGAATTTTGATTGAAGTAAACGAAGGAGTTAGCATGACTTGGGAGTATGCACTAATAGGATTAGTTGTTGGTTTTATCATCGGCGCATTGGTTGTGCGTTATGGCAATCCAAAACTTCGTCAACAAAAAACAGCACAGGCTGAATTAGACAAGAAAAGTACTGAACTCGAAGAGTATCGTAAAGAACTTGTCAGCCACTTTGCTCGCAGCGCAGAATTACTGGATAAAATGGCACGTGACTATCGCCAGCTGTATCAACATATGGCTCAAAGCTCATCAGAGTTAATGCCTGATATGCAAGATAATCCGTTCAACTACCGTTTGACTGAATCTGAAGCTGATAACGATCAAGCTCCGGTAAAAATGCCACCAAGAGATTATTCTGAAGGCGCTTCAGGGTTATTCCGCCCAGTTGAAGAAAAAGAGAAGTAATTACGCTATTCAGCCACCCGTAATCCTACATTACGGGTGGCTATTCAATATTTCAGTCGATTCCCCTCAGTACATTCATATCCCATCCAATTATGAATAAAATCTTATAGTTAATTTAATAACTGTATAGAAGTTCGAGTTTCACTTAAATATCATGTAAACAGATGTAAAATAGTGGATAAGTACTATCCGCATTGGGAACTTTTGAGCATAATCTGTAGTCATAGTACTCAGTTAAGTTAAATTTGAGACCAACAAATATCTCAATTCATGATGTTTTAATCGAGGTTTCTATCGTGAGTTGATATTTTATTTTGAGAGAATCTACGGAATGATGAAAAGAAAAAATTTTTTTCTAACGGCTGTCGCAATGAGCTTAGGGTTAACTCTAGCAACTATCCCTGCAATTAGTAGTGCTGCGTTGCCTGCAACGTTACCGACGTCTGCACAAAGTCAAAATATGCCAAGCTTGGCACCTATGCTGGAAAAAGTACTGCCGGCAGTGGTTAACATTCACGTTTCAGGTACTCGCGTTCAAACACAACAGATTCCAGATGAATTGAAATTCTTCTTTGGGCCAAATACACCATCGCAACAACAAAGCGTACGTCCATTTGAAGGGTTAGGTTCTGGTGTCATTATCGATGCCACTCAAGGTTATGTGCTAACCAATAACCACGTTATTGATGGTGCGGACAAAATCCAAATCCAACTTAACGATGGTCGAGAAATTGATGTCAAACTGATCGGTAAAGATCCCCAAACAGATATTGCGTTATTAAAAATATCTAATGCTAAAGATATCAAAAACTTAACTGCCGTCTCTATCGCTGACTCAGATAAGCTGCGTGTTGGAGATTTTGCTGTTGCTGTCGGCAACCCATTCGGTTTAGGACAAACTGCAACATCAGGGATTATTTCTGCACTTGGTCGTAGTGGTTTAAATCTGGAAGGTTTAGAAAACTTTATCCAGACTGACGCCTCAATTAACCGTGGTAACTCAGGGGGTGCTCTGGTTAACTTAAACGGCGAATTGATTGGTATTAACACTGCTATTTTAGCGCCAGGCGGCGGTAACATCGGTATTGGCTTTGCTATCCCTAGCAACATGGCGAAAAGCCTGAGTGAGCAACTGATTAAACACGGTGAAGTCAAACGCGGTATCTTAGGTATCAAAGGTACTGAAATGAACTCTGACATCGCTAAAGCGTTCAATATCGATGCTCAACGTGGTGCATTCGTCAGCGAAGTCATTCCTAAGTCATCGGCAGCGAAGGCCGGTATTAAATCTGGTGACGTATTAGTTTCTGTTGATGGTAAACGAATCAATAGCTTTGCAGAATTAAGAGCCAAAATTGGAACGAGTCAACTAGGTAAAGAAATCACCCTTGGTCTGATCCGCTCAGGTAAGCCAATGGAAGTGAAAGTCGTCCTAGACAGCGATGAAGGTTCTGCGACAAAAGCGGAAAAACTCAGTGAATCATTATTAGGTGCAACAATCTCAAATGCGATTGTTAGCAATACTAAAGGGGTTCAAATTGACAATGTAGCACCGAAATCACCAGCGGCATTAGTTGGCTTAGTGAAAGGTGACCTGATCTTTGGTGTGAATGATGCTCGAGTCGAAAACATCGAACAGTTCCGCAAAATCATAGAGAGCAAACCTCCAGTACTGGCAATGAAAGTCTTACGTGGTGGTGAAACCCTCTATTTATTGATGAAAAACTAATTCATTAATAAAAACTATTTAAATCAATAAAACAGGTACAGTACACTCTGCTGTACCTGTTTTTTTATGTTATGCTCAAAGTATCTACCTATAAAATAAATC
Source organism: Providencia sp. PROV210 (assembly GCF_028479445.1). Lineage (NCBI taxonomy): Bacteria > Pseudomonadati > Pseudomonadota > Gammaproteobacteria > Enterobacterales > Morganellaceae > Providencia > Providencia sp. PROV210. Next base: position 79,593 of record NZ_JAMPNQ010000015.1, on the reverse strand, counting down.
TAATCAAGCTAACCTTGGTAACCTTTAATATGGTCAAAAAGCTACTTTTGTCTGTCGTGCTAGGTTTAGTTACCGCCTCGATTATCATTATTGCGGTCCCTTCCTTGCGCCCACAAGGGTTAGCCAACTTACTGTATGGCAAAACCAATAGCGAGCCAGTTAGTTACAATAAAGCTGTGCGCCGTGCCGCGCCAGCGGTTGTGTATGTTTATAGTAGCTCTAAAGGCAGTTTCTCCCAGTCCGGGCGGGAGTTACAATCACTGGGTTCTGGAGTGATCCTTAGCACCAATGGCTATATTATTACCAACAAACATGTCGTTGATAACCCTGACCAAATCCTCGTCGCATTACAGGATGGCGCTATTTTTGATGCCTTATTGGTGGGTTCTGATCCCCTCACTGATCTTGCTGTATTGAAAATTGATGCGGAAAATCTTCCAGTGATCCCAATTAATACGCGTCGAGTTACTCATGTAGGAGATGTGGTTTTAGCCATTGGTAATCCGTATAACCTTGGACAAACAGTCACTCAAGGTATTATCAGCGCCACTGGGCGTGTTGGATTAAGTTCTACACGTAGGCAAAATTTTCTACAAACCGATGCCTCGATAAACTCCGGTAACTCCGGCGGTGCGCTGATTAATACTGAAGGTGAATTAGTTGGGATCAACACCCTCTCCTTTAGCGCGGGACAAGGTCTTAACTCCGAAGGGTTAAGCTTTGCCATTCCAACGCCTCTAGCCACTAAGATCATGGAGAAATTAATCCGTGATGGCCGAGTGATCCGCGGTTATATCGGTATTACTGCCCGCGAATTGCCACAAATTCGTTCAAACAATAACAATATTAATCAGATTCAAGGTTTACGTATCTTCCAAGTATCACCAAATGGACCTGCGGGTAAATCTGGTATTATTCAAGGGGATATCATTTTGTCCTTAGATGGTAAACCGGCTGTCTCTGCCGCAGAAACTATGGATTACGTCGCTGAAATTCGTCCTGGCAGTAAAATTCCAGTTCAAATCCTACGAGATGGTGAAATAAAAAATATTGATGTCGTCATTGAAGAATTACCTGAAGGGCAAGCAGCCAACTAAAATTTTTCTAATAAAAAAGGCTGTTCCGCTACAGAACAACCTTTTCTTAATTTAGCGATTCAACCCGCTCTATGCTCAATTATTCTTCAGAGTGAACTCGTTGAATATTTGCACCTAAACCACGTAATTTATCTTCAATATTTTCATATCCACGGTCGATATGATAAATACGGTCAACCGTCGTGGTTCCTTCCGCAATACAGCCCGCAATCACTAAACTTGCTGATGCACGTAAGTCAGTTGCCATAACCTGTGCCCCTGTCAGTTTTTCAACTCCGTGACATAATACCGTATTACTTTCGATATCTGCGTGAGCCCCCATACGAATCAGCTCTGGAATGTGCATGAAACGGTTTTCAAAGATAGTCTCCGTGATCATACCTGCACCTTCGGCGACTAAATTCAGTAAACTGAACTGGGCTTGCATATCAGTAGGGAAACCAGGATGTGGCGCTGTACGTAAAGTCACTGCTTTAGGACGTTTGCCTTCCATATCAAGACTGATCCAATCGTCACCCACTTCAATCTTAGCACCTGCTTCACGTAATTTGGCTAACACCGCATCCAACGTATCTGGACATGCGTTGCGACAAATAACTTTACCGCGAGAAACTGCCGCAGCAATTAAAAAGGTACCTGTTTCAATACGGTCAGGAAGAACTCGATACACTCCGCCACCTAAGCGCAGCACGCCTTCAATCACAATGCGGTCAGTTCCTGCACCTGTAATTTTAGCGCCGAGTGTGTTTAAGAAATTCGCAGTATCTTCAATTTCAGGTTCACGAGCTGCATTTTCAATAGTCGTGGTACCTTCAGCGAGTGTGGCTGCCGTCATAATGCTGATGGTTGCACCTACACTCACTTTATCCATCACGATATCTGCACCTTTTAAACGACCATCAACGGTCGCTTTCACATAGCCGTCTTCTAAAACGATATGTGCGCCTAATTGTGCTAAGCCACTAATGTGCAAGTCAACTGGACGTGCGCCGATAGCACAGCCGCCCGGTAAAGAAACTTCACCATGACCAAAACGCGCCACCAGCGGAGCTAATGCCCAAATAGATGCACGCATGGTTTTCACTAGGTCATAGGGGGCACAATATTCAGTCACATTGCTAGCATCAACAAAAATAGAACCATTACGTTCAATTTTGACACCAAGTTGGCTCAGTAACTTAATCGTTGTATCGATATCTTTCAGCTTAGGGACATTCTGTATTTCTACAGGCTCTTCAGCTAATAAAGCAGCGAACAGGATTGGGAGTGCGGCGTTTTTAGCGCCTGAGATAGAAACTTCCCCCGACAGGCGGGTTGGTCCTTTGACTAAAAATTTATCCATTCTGATATTCTCGTGTGTCAAATATTACAAACTGTTCGCTTACATTTTAATGCTTATAGCCCACTCAGTTTACGGTCTCGCTCCCACTGTGCTGGCGTATAAGCTTTGATTGAAAGCGCATGAATCCGGTTGTCCGCAATATATTCCATTAACGGAGCATAAATAGCCTGCTGCTGCTTAACACGGCTCATGCCGTCAAATAGGCTGCCCACAGCAATGACTTGAAAGTGGCTGCCATCGCCAGTCACGATCGCTTCATCCAGAGACAGCTTTTCCATCAATACTTGCTTTATTTCGTTGGTTTCCATAATAACTCAATCTTATGATTATTCATGATAGTAAATATAGGTGCCTATCCTAATAGATCCAGCACAACACTTAAACCATAGAAAACGCCTCTGGTACACAAAAACACACAGAGGCGCTCTTTTTTACATAACTTGACCTAATTGATGAGAAAAGCTTTCACACCATACAGCTCAATCAAGGTATTCAGGTTATCGCTGATACCCACAAATTTCAGTGGACGCTGCTGGGATTGATATTCGCCTTTAAGGCGGACTAACATCGCTAAGCCTGTTGAATCCACATGGGATAAATTGGAAACATCAATAGACTCTATATGGCTGAGTAACGACTGGCGTTTTTCCCAAAACCCTAATATTGAATCTCGATCCAAAATCCCTGAAATAACTAATGTTGTTTCACTCTGCGCCCATGACAGCTGACCGCTCATATTACCTGTTCTCTTCTAAAGTAATAGGGATTTGAGCACTGCGCTCTAACTGTTGAGTTAAGCCATCAATACCTTGCTTACGTAGAATATCGCCCCACTCATTCTGTTTTGTGGTGATCATGCTGACACCTTCAGCGATCATGTCATAAGCTTGCCAGTAACCCGTTTTACTGTTTTTACGCCATTGAAAATCTAGACGTACAGGCGGGCGACCATTGGTATCATTGATCGTCACACGGATTGCAACAATATTTTTATCCCCTAACGGTTGCTCTGGGGCAATGCTATAAGTTTGACCATGATACATAGCTAATGCTTGACCATAAACTTGCTCAAGATAGGCTTCGAATGCTTTAAAATAAGCATCGCGCTGTGCAGGGGTTGCGCCTTTATAATAGGTCCCTAATACCAATGCCCCTGCATATTTAATCTGTACATATGGCAGTAATTCTTCACGCACAATAGTACGCAAATAATCAGGATTCTGTCTAATTTTAGGCTGCTCTGACTTTAATCGATTAAAAGTTTTATCTGCCGCCTCATCCATTAATTTATAAGGATTGGTTTGGTCGATTGCCATCGCAAATGGGGCAATCGCAAGCATCGCAACCATCAATAAACGTTTAAACATAATTTATTCCTTTTAAATTCACAGGGAACACCAAAATTAATGTGCCGGTGCAGGGGCTTGAGCAGGCTCTGTACCTTGGCTATCGCCACTCTTATATAAGAACTGACCGATTAAATCTTCTAACACCATGGCTGGCTTAGTATCTTCTAAACGCCCTCCATCTTTCAAAATCGCAATTCCCATATCTTCATCATCAGGTCCAATATTCATCGCAATATATTGCTCGCCCAGCAAACCTGAGGTACGAATCGACAAAGAACTGGAATCCGGAATATTATCGTACTCACTCAATAAGTCGATTTTCACTTCGGGAACATAGTTCTTTTTGTCTAACGAGATACTCGCAACACGCCCAATAACCACACCACCGACCTTGACGGGAGAACCGACCTTTAAGCCTCCCACATTTTCGAAGGGAGCTGAAACTTGATAGGTTGATTGACTCCCAATCGATTTTAAATCAGCGACTTTTAAGCATAAGAATACAATTGCGGCGATCGCCAACAACATAAAACAACCAACCCATATTTCACTTTTTTTACTTTGCATGACTTAGTTCCCAAACATCAGTGCTGTCAGTACGAAATCTAACCCCAAAACCGATAACGATGCATGAACAACCGTTTTAGTTGTCGCTCGGCTAATCCCTTCTGAAGTTGGAATTGCATCATAACCATTAAAGAGTGCAATCCAAGTCACCGTTATCGCGAAGACTAAACTCTTGATAAAGCAGTTCACTATATCTAATCGCCATTCAATGGAAGACTGCATTGATGACCAAAAGAAGCCGGGATCAATGCCTTTCCAATCCACCCCAACAATCGCACCGCCAATAATACCGACGGCAACAAAAATTAGGGATAATAATGGCATGCTAATAAAACCGGCCCAAAATCTTGGTGCAATTACGCGTCTTAGAGGATCGACTGCCATCATTTCTAAACTCGAAATTTGCTCCGTTGCTTTCATTAAACCAATTTCGGCTGTTAAGGCTGATCCCGCTCGCCCCGCAAACAGCAAGGCAGTGACAACGGGGCCTAATTCACGCAACAGTGATAACGCCACCATCATGCCAAGACTAGCTTCAGCACTAAATGTGGTTAATACCAAATAACCTTGAAGCCCCAAAACCATGCCAATAAATAAACCCGATACCGCAACAATCAGGAGCGACTGAACGCCCACTGAATAAAGCTGCTGCATTAATAGCGGCCACTGTTTCGCAAATTCAGGCTTACCGAATAATGCACGAAACAGCATATAGCCCGCACGACCAAACGCTGCAAAAGTCTCAATCCACCGACGTCCGAAGGCAGCTATCGCCTTTATTATCATCTTTATTTACCCTAATAAATCAGCTGAGTAGTCATTAGCCGGGAACCGAAACGGCACCGGACCATCAGCAATACCATCCATAAACTGTCTCACTCGCGGGTCTTGATTTTCCCGTAGCTCTTCTCCCGTTCCTTTCGCAATCACATGCTGCTGCGCTACAATATAAGCTTTATCAGCAATGCTCAAAACTTCAGGAACATCATGGGAAACCACGACACAGGTAACCCCAAGTGCTTGATTGAGTTCATCGATTAGCTTGACCAAAACACCCATTGTAATCGGGTCTTGCCCAACAAAAGGCTCATCAAACATAATTAAATCTGGATCCAGTGCAATCGCTCTGGCTAGTGCTGCACGGCGAGCCATTCCACCCGATAATTCAGACGGCATCAACTGTGCCGCACCACGTAGCCCAACCGCTTCTAATTTCATCATCACTGTCGTATGAATCAATGATTCTGGTAAGTTCGTATGCTCGCGCAATGGAAAAGCCACATTATTAAACACGTCCATATCCGTAAACAACGCACCGGATTGAAACAGCATGCTCATTTTCTTACGTGATTGATACAATTTAGAACGAGACAACGCAGGAATATTGTCGCCATCAAACCATATTTCACCTTCTTCAGGACGTAACTGACCACCAATCAGGCGTAATAATGTCGTTTTACCGATCCCTGAAGGCCCCATAATCGCCGTGATCTTACCGCGAGGTACTGTTAGGTTAATATTCTCAAATATTTTCCTATTTCCCCGCGTAAATGACATATTTTTGACTTCGATTAAGTTGTCTGTCTGTGCTTGCATCGTTTAATAACTCGGTTATATGCCAAACTTAGATTTTTAAAATTAAGTCGGGATTTTACAGAAAAATAAACCCAAAATCGTCCTATATCACATCAACCTATTATTTATAGTACTATATCGCCGAAAATATGACGGTGGATGTGACTATAAATAGAGATAAACCACTATTCGGATGAATATGAGTTAAATTTCACTATAGTTAACGAATATTTTACCTAATTAATAGAAGATAGCTCTTAGAAATTTACCTATCCAACACAAGAGTATGCGAACTAGAAAATATTTTTTTGGACATCGGTGCTGCTAGGTATTTATTCGGACGTTTTTTCTCTTTATTAGATAATAACTAGCTGTACTGACAGGATTAATGAAAGCTTAGCAGACAAAATACTTACTGATACTAAGTATTCGTTATACAATCCAATTTTGCTAATTTGATCCAACCGAAACTACCCATGGAACTAGAAATGTCAAATATCGATTTTCAGAAAGTAGGTAAAGAAGTTCTCCATATCGAACGCGAAGGTCTAAAAAACCTAGAACAATATATCAATCATGATTTTGACCTCGCTTGTCAGAAAATTTTTTCTTGCCAAGGCAAAGTTGTCGTTATGGGGATGGGAAAATCAGGGCATATTGGAACAAAAATCGCAGCAACACTTGCGAGTACAGGAACACCTTCATTTTTTGTTCATCCCGGAGAAGCAAGTCATGGTGATCTTGGTATGGTCACCGATAAAGATATTGTATTAGCGATCTCAAATTCAGGGGAATCAGGGGAAATTTTAGCTCTGCTTCCAGTACTTAAACGCATTAAAGTGCCATTAATCTGCATGACCAATAACCCAGAAAGCAGCATGGGAAAATATGCGGATATTCATCTGTGCATCAAAGTACCACAAGAAGCTTGTCCGTTAGGTTTAGCACCGACCACCAGCACCACTGCAACCCTAGTAATGGGAGATGCATTAGCCATTGCATTATTAACTGCACGAGGCTTTACAGCAGATGATTTTGCCCTGTCACATCCAGGGGGCGCACTTGGACGCAAACTTTTATTATTAGTTCGTGATTTAATGAGTACTGGTGATGATATCCCGCATATTTCTAAAAGTGCTTCTTTACGTGAAGCCTTAATTGAAATCACTCGCAAAAAACTAGGTATGACCGTTATTTGTGGCGATGACATGAATATTGAAGGTATTTTCACCGATGGGGATTTACGCCGTATCTTTGATATGGGCATTGACCTCAATAACGCCAAAATTGCCGATTTAATGACTCCAGGTGGTATTCGAGTTGCCCCGGGTATGCTGGCTGTTGAAGCACTAAATCTTATGCAATCTCGACATGTTACTTCACTGTTAGTCGCTGACGGCAACAAATTAGTGGGTGTTCTTCATATGCACGATCTGCTGCAAGCAGGGGTTGTATAAATAAAGGAAATGATATGAACGCTAATTATCAGAATACTTGCTATGGGGCAGTGGCCAATTCTGTGATAGAAAAAGCAGCCAAAATTAAACTGTTAATTTGTGACGTCGATGGCGTGATGTCCGATGGCTTAATTTTTATGGGTAATAATGGTGAAGAGCTGAAAGCCTTTAATGTGCGTGATGGCTATGGTATCCGCTGCTTATTAACCTCGGGAATCGAGGTTGCGATTATCACTGGACGCAAAGCTAAACTCCTTGAAGATAGAGCCAAAACATTGGGTATTACATATCTTTACCAAGGACAAAGCGATAAGCTTTTGGCGTATCGTGAACTGTTAGATACACTACAGTTAACTGAAGAGCAAACGGCGTATATCGGCGATGACTTAATTGACTGGCCTGTGATGGCAAAAGTTGGGTTATCTGTGGCTGTAGCTGATGCGCATCCCCTATTGTTACCTAAAGCAGACTATGTCACTCGTATTGGTGGCGGAAAAGGCGCTGTACGTGAACTATGCGACCTGATCTTGCTAGCTCAAAATAAACTAGACGAAGCTAAAGGCTTATCGATTTAAAGAATAGATATCATTCATGAGTAACGCGAAGAAGTGGTTAATCCTTATTTTATCCCTGATAGCTTTAGGGCTTATTGGCTGGAACTTTACCGGGCAAGATGACCTCCAAGTAGCAGGTACCGAAATAAATGACGGGCAACCTAATTATCAAACTGATGATTCAGTAACTTTCGTCTATAATCCGATGGGTGATTTAGCGTATAAACTCGCCGCCAAGAAAGTAGATAATTATACCAGTGGGAAAATTACTTGGTTTACGAACCCAGTATTAACAACCTATAACGATGCAGGGGTTCCGACTTGGACCGTTAAGTCGATAAAAGCAAGATTAACCAAAGAGCGTGTACTCTATCTTTATAGTGATGTTCAGGTTGATAGCTTGACTCAGGAGTCACAAATCCAGCGTGTTCTAACGGATAATGCCGTCGTCAACCTCGTGACACAAGATGTTTCATCTGACGATAAAGTCACCATTATCGGGCAAGGGCTAAATTCAACGGGCTTAAAAATGCGCGGGAATCTTCGCAGTCGAACCGCTGAATTAATTGAAGATGTTAAAACTCAATATGAGTTACAACCGAAAGAGCAACAAAATGAATCCAGTCACTAAGAAACGTTTTATTCAAGGAGCTATTGCTAGCGCAATGTTAGCTCTAAGTCTGCCGGCAATGGCACTGAAAACTGATACTCAGCAACCGATGACAATCAACTCGGTTAAGCAATCCCTTGATTTAGAAAAAAATGTCACCACATTTACTGATGACGTGGTGATCAAACAGGGCTCTATTGATATCCGTGCAAATAAAGTGGTTGTCACTCGCCCAAGTAGCGATTCAGATAAAATTGTCATTGAAGCTTTCGGTACGCCAGTCACATTCTTTCAGCTACAAGATGATGGTAAGCCAATTAAAGGTCACGCATCAAAAGCACGCTATGAAGTTGATCAGCAACTTGTAACGTTAACTGGCGACGCTTATCTCGAGCAGCTCGATAGCAATATTAAAGGCGATAAAATTACCTATGTGGTTCCAACTCAAAAAATGGAAGCATTCAGTGATAAAGGTAAGCGCGTAACCACCGTCTTGTTACCTGCACAGTTACAAGAAAAAGGTCCGGCCGCACAAGGTTCATCAACCAGTAAGAGTAAATAATTGTCATGGCAACATTAACCGCAGAGCATCTGGCTAAATCCTATAAAAAACGCAACGTTGTTGAAGATGTTAGCCTGGAAGTTAAATCAGGTGAAATCGTTGGTCTATTAGGCCCAAACGGTGCAGGTAAAACCACTACCTTTTATATGGTCGTCGGGATTGTTCAGCGGGATGCAGGTAAAATTTTAATCGATGGGGAAGATATTAGTTTGCTGCCTCTGCACGAACGTGCGCGTCGCGGGATTGGTTACCTTCCTCAAGAAGCCTCTATCTTTCGTCGCCTAAGTGTCTATGACAATCTGATGGCGGTATTAGAGATCCGCTCTGATTTAGATTCTCAGCAACGAAAAGATCGCGCTGAAGAGCTAATGGAAGAGTTCAGTATTACTCACTTGCGTGACAATATTGGTCAGTCACTTTCTGGTGGTGAACGCCGCCGAGTAGAAATCGCACGAGCACTGGCTGCTAATCCAAAGTTTATTTTATTGGATGAGCCATTTGCAGGGGTTGACCCAATTTCAGTGTTGGATATCAAAAAAATTATCCAGCATTTACGAGATTATGGATTAGGCGTATTAATCACCGACCATAATGTTCGTGAAACTCTCGATGTTTGTGAAAGAGCTTATATTGTGAGTCAAGGACACCTGATTGCCCATGGTACTCCAGAGATGATCCTTGAAAATGAACAGGTTAAACGTGTGTATTTAGGGGAAGGTTTCAGACTGTAGTCCAGAAAGTCTTTTCGTCTTTAGCCGTATCGTTGATTGCTATGATATTGGTTGTGTGGGTTGTAATGGAGAATAAAGCACATTCATGAAGCAAAGTTTACAGCTCAGAGTCAGTCAACAACTTGCAATGACACCGCAATTGCAGCAGGCCATTCGTCTGTTGCAACTGTCTACACTCGAGCTGCAACAAGAAATCCAACTTGCTCTTGAAACAAATCCGCTACTTGAACAAGAAGAACAATCCCCTGAGCTGGACAACCTCGATATCTTAAGTAGTCATACTGACAGCAGCGAAATCGATACCAAAGATGCCCTCGAAAAAAATGATATCCCCGATGAACTTCCTTTAGACGCCGATTGGGATGAGATTTATACCGCTGGCACACCATCGGGAACCAGTAATGACTACAGTTTTGATGAGCTTCCTGTTTATCAAGGGGAAACGACGCAAACCCTGCAAGATTACTTAATTTGGCAGGCAAATTTAACACCATTTACTGATACCGACCGAGCCATCGCGACGTCCATCATTGATTCCATCGACGAATCGGGCTACCTCACCAATACCATTAGTGAAATCCATGAAGGTATCGATGATCCCGACATTAGCTTAGAAGAAGTCGTGGCTGTCTTAAAACGTATCCAGCACTTTGATCCCCTTGGTGTGGCGGCTCAAGATCTCAAAGAGTGTTTGTTGATCCAGCTATCTTTATATCCTAAGGAAACCGCTGGGTTACAAGAAGCTCGCGTGATTATTAGCGATCATATTGATTTGCTCGCCAACCGTGATTTTAGGCAACTAAGTAAGCTCACTCGCCTCAAAGAAGACGCTTTAAAAACGGCAATTGACCTGATCCTGACACTCAATCCCAAACCGGGTCAATCCATCAATACGGGTGAATCGGAATATGTTATTCCTGATGTGCTGGTGAAAAAAGTCAGTGGGCACTGGCAAGTTGAGTTAAATACAGATAGCATTCCTAAACTAAGTATCAATAATCATTATGCATCAATGGTTAATAATTCAGCCAATGAAAGTGATTCCCAGTATATTCGCAGTCACTTACAAGATGCAAAATGGCTGATTAAGAGCTTAGAGAGCCGTCATGAGACTCTGCTAAAAGTGGCGACTTGTATTGTAGAACAACAACAAGAATTCTTTGAGTTAGGCGAAGAGCATATGAAACCGATGATTTTGGCAGATATAGCCTATCAAGTGGATATGCACGAATCGACTATCTCAAGAGTGACAACTCAAAAGTTTCTCCATAGTCCACGGGGAATTTTTGAGTTGAAGTATTTTTTCTCCAGCCATGTGAGTACCGACACCGGAGGAGAAGCCTCCTCAACCGCCATTCGTGCGCTGGTGAAAAAACTGGTTGCTGCTGAAAACCCAGCAAAACCATTGAGTGACAGTAAATTGACGAGTATGCTGGCTGAACAAGGTATTCAAGTTGCCCGTCGAACTGTTGCTAAGTATCGTGAGTCGTTATCTATTCCGCCATCAAATCAACGTAAGCAGTTGGTTTAATTGATAATATAAGGAAGATTGTATGGAATTTCAGATTACTGGGCACAATATTGAAGTTACACCTGCATTGCGCGAAATTGTTGATAAAAAACTCAAGAAATTAGAGCAATTGTTTGACCGTATTAACAGTATCCAAGTTGTTCTGAAAGTTGAGAAAGTTCAGCAAATTGCTGAGGCTACCGTGCAAGTCAATGGTGCAGAACTCCACGCAACGGCGGAAGAGAATGACATGTACGCTGCAATCGACTTACTGGTGGATAAACTTTCCCGCCAATTAACCAAACATAAAGAAAAACTGAGACAACACTAATACATATTTTCAATCTATTGATTGATTAATGTTCTAAACCAGATGATGGCATACATCATCTGGTTTTGTAGTCCTAAGTGAACAATAAAATGAACAGTGATATAGAAATCCAATTAAGCGATGTTTTATCTGCAAGTTGTACTCGTAATAATCTCATCTGCACGAGCAAGAAAAGAGCACTAGAGATTATTAGTGAACTGGCTGCCGCTGAATTGGAATTGCCGGAAAATACGGTATTTGAAGCGTTATTAACCAGAGAAAAAGTAGGAACCACGGGAATTGGCGGGGGAATTGCGATTCCTCATGGAAAGCTAAATGAAGGCGAAAATGCTCGCGCTGTTGGCGTATTTTTGCATTTAGAAGAGCCAATCTCTTTCGATGCTATTGATAACCAACCTGTCGATCTACTTTTTGCATTACTCGTTCCATCAGATCAGTGTAAAACACATTTGCATACATTATCCTTAATCGCTAAAAAGTTAGCGGATAAAACATTATGTAAACGTCTGCGTTCAGCACAAAGTGATGACGAGTTATATAATATAATTGTAGAGTAGGTTATTGTTTATATGTGTTGGTGCTAGGATGATGAAATTGTTATGATTTCCCATCTTAGGCATCATAAACACGGCGAAATACAAAAAAGAATTCGATGTGCTCGATAATCACAATTGGGTGATCAGTTAGAAATCGATCATTAAGATACAGATCCTAAAGATACAGAAGGGAGTTAGCTCATGGTGCTGATGATTGTCAGCGGCCGTTCCGGTTCGGGAAAATCCGTTGCCTTACGCGCGCTGGAAGATATGGGTTTCTATTGTGTGGATAACCTACCGGTTGTACTACTGCCGGAGTTAGCTAATTCACTCGCTGATCGTAATATTTCAGCGGCGGTGAGCATTGACGTGCGTAACATGCCGGATAACCCAGAGGTTTTCGAAGAAGCGATTGATAGACTACCATCAAGCTTCTCGCCGCAATTATTATTTCTGGATGCGGATCGCAACACCTTAATTCGCCGTTATAGTGATACACGCAGATTACACCCACTTTCTAGCAAAAACTTATCATTAGAAAGTGCGATTGATGAAGAAAACGAGCTGTTAGAGCCACTGCGCTCCCGTGCCGATTTAGTTATTGATACCTCTGAAATGTCGGTACACGAGTTAGCAGAGATGCTAAGAACTCGCTTAATGGGCAAACGAGAACGTGAGCTTACCATGGTGTTTGAATCCTTTGGTTTCAAACATGGTATTCCTATTGATGCCGACTACGTGTTTGACGTACGTTTTTTACCTAACCCACACTGGGATCCTAAATTACGTCCAATGACTGGTCTTGACCGTCCTGTGGCGGCATTCTTAGACCGACACACTGAAGTGCATAACTTTATTTATCAGACGCGTAGCTACCTTGAATTGTGGCTACCGATGTTAGAAACCAATAATCGTAGTTACCTCACTGTCGCCATTGGCTGTACGGGAGGAAAGCACCGTTCGGTGTATGTGGCAGAACAACTGGCTGACTATTTCCGCTCAAGAGGGAAAAATGTGCAGTCTCGCCACAGAACATTAGAAAAACGTAAGTAATGACAGTCAAAGCGACTATTACGCTTAAAAATCGCTTGGGCATGCATGCTAGGCCTGCAATGCTTCTCTATGATTTAGTTAAAAAATTTAACTCTAGGGTTATTTTAAAAAATGACAGTCAAATTGAGGCGGAGGCGGATAGCGTTATTGCTATGTTGATGTTAGACTCGGAACAGGGTAGTAAAATTGATATTGAGGTTAGTGGACCCGATGAAGAATCGGCATTATCTGCAATCATTAAGCTGTTCGAGAGTGGGTTTGACGAAGAGTAATCTTATCAGCTAATCCCTCTAGAACTAACAATATACAAGGTTTTACACGCATAGGCGCCGAGTTCGTGATCGCGATCTCTTCCCTTTAACACCCATAGCGCCTAATATTTTAAAATAATTTATTTCTAGCAAACACCCCCTACCTTCTGGGTGGGGGGTGTTTGCTTTGTACGTTTCTATTGGAGTGTGGTATGACAAAGCCAACAATTATTATCAATGATTTAGATGCTGAACGCTTAGATGCACTGATGGAGCAACCTGCTTATGCCGGTACTCCTGTTGCAGAAGCCCTTAACGATGAATTAGATCGTGCGGATATTGTATCTCCGCAAGAGATCCCCGCGGATGTTGTCACAATGAACAGCACCATTCGTTTCTTGGATCTGATTAGTAATGAAGAGCGTACTCGTACGCTAGTTTATCCCGCGTCACTCAAAGACAGCGCAGAACAACTGTCTGTCATGGCACCGATCGGTGCAGCGCTGTTAGGCTTACACGTCAATGATGAAATTAGCTGGGCACTGCCTAATGGCGTAGAAACCCGCGTTCGTGTGTTAGAGATTGTTTATCAACCTGAAGCGGCTGGCGAATTCCATCGTTAGTCATAGATGGTTATTTCGTATTAGGCATCATAGATGCCTAATACTATATATTTAAAATATTTTCATTTGCAGCTTACCCATCCTATTTAAACATCTTATAAATACTGTCTTATTTTAATTTTCATCATCGTTTTTTAAAATCAGAAAATCAAAAAAAAGCTAACATCAGCCTTTGTTTAAAATAATAAAGGTTAATATTAAATGATAAAAGCATTCCCTAAAAAAATATTTAAAACCGAAAAAAAATCATTAGCTAAATTAATAATCACTAGTATTCTTTTTTCGCCATCTTATGTCTATGGTATATCAAAGAAACACAATCCTGAATTTTATTTAAACTGGGGATTCAATTCTATTTCATCAAAAAATGCCTATGATCTTGGCTATACTGGCGAAAACATTTCAGTTGGACTCGTTGATGCAGATTTCCCATCCGGAATTAGTGATCTTAATAATAAACTTATTTATGTAAATGATAAAAATAATATCTACTCGCACACTGATGCATTTATGATTAACGACCAGATCCCATCAAATTTTCATATATCTGATTATGCATTCGGTGTAAAACATGCTGTAATTATCTCTGGACTACAGAATGGAAAAGGTATTATAGGTATTGCTTCAAAATCAAAAATATACGCTCAAGATGACCGAAATAGCTTATATGGTCTTATTGATAATTACCCAGTAAGAGTTATCAATCATAATGGAACTTTAGAAAAAGATCAGGATTACGATGTATCCAAAAAAAATGTTCAATTAATTAGCATTAATAATATTGATAATTCCCACAGTAGTATAGACAGCTTAAATTATAAAGAAAAAACCAATAAAGCCACGCCATTACTATTTTTAACATCGACAAAAATCGCACCAGGATTAACCATAAAAAATTTTGTTGATGTTGAAAATGATTCAATTTCATTAATTAATGGCAAAAAAATACCTATTAATATGCGTGATGCTCAATTAGGTATTATGGGGCAACTACACTCAATAAAATCTTCTAGTAAAAAAAATATTTTGAATGTGTTTCCTGTAGGTGATTTTAATCATTATAACCAACCTGGAATTTTAGCTGGCTTACCTATCGTCTACCCTGAATTAATAAAAAACACATTAGCTGTATCAAATATTACACCGGTTAGGTCACAGGGCCTTAATATCACTAACCCTGATAATATATTTATTACAAGTTCAGGTGATAAATACCAACATATATCTTATCTTGATAAACCCTATTTACGTGAAGTGGATTTAGCTGTTGGTGAAATAGATTATTTGTGGGAGCTAAAAAACAACCAGCTAATTCGTACAAATGTTATTCTCAATGATGAGTTTACAAAAAAAACTTTGCACACAACCTCATCACAATGTGGCTATGCCGCACTATGGTGTGTCTCCGCACCAGGAACAGAAATATACAGTTCAACATTACGTACCAGTAAAATTGATGACCAAATGAATCTATTACACGAAGATTATGGCTATTCGACTGGATCGTCACTGTCCGCTGCACATACCTCTGGCGCAGCTGCCGTATTGATGCAACGTTTTCCCTATATGGATTCTGCCGATATTAGCCTAGTTTTAAAAACAACAGCCACTGATCTCGATGAACACGGTGTTGTGGCTAATAACCCCAAAATCATTGATCGCTATTTTGGCTGGGGAGAAATTAATTTAGCAAACGCAATTAAAGGCCCGTCAATGTTTGCCTCTGCCAATGATGTAGAAGTAATGCTTGCCGATGACCTAAAAACAGAGCTCGGTGATGACTTAAAATTACTTACGGAAAGTTTTGGAAGCGGCATGTTTATTGCGAATATTCAGCAAGGTGCCATCTACGATAAAGGAACACCAAGGGAGCGCTCTTGTAATACAACAGAGTGCCTATACGATAAATGGGAAAATGATATTTCTGGTAGTGGGGGCTTAATCAAGCGAGGCACCGGAACACTGGAGCTTGCTGGAAAAAATAACTCTTATACAGGTACGACGGAAATAGAAGCAGGACAGCTCATTATTTCCGGCTCCACACGTTCAGATATTAATGTGTATAACACGGGCATTTTATCAGGAAGTGGCTCAGCCAGTAATATACATATTTATCAAGGCGGAACGTTTGCACCAACTCAATACGGCCAACTAAGCACTTTTACCATCGATGGTGATATCACTTTTGACCGTAACTCAACTTTTTCTGCTCAATTAGCTCCAACAACAAACCAAATAGATCAATTAGCCGTAACGGGCAAAGTTTATATCGATAATGCCGCCATTAATCTATACAGCCAAGAGTCAAGTCAATCCCTGACTGCGTCCGATATGCAAACTTATCAAGGAAAGTACTATACCTTTATTACTGCAGAACAAGGAATTGAAGGGGAGTTTTCAAACGATACTATCAATGTATTAAAAACCGATAATGTGACGCCTGAGATTTTCAAATCAAAAGACACCAATGCTTATCACTTGATTTTTGATAACAAAAATAAATCAGAGAGTACATTAACTGATTTAGATAATAAAATGACGTTACATCACACTACCTTCAAACCTTATGCAAAAGCAATCCAACAAAAAGCTAAAAAAGCCAGTGAGATTCACTCGAGTATTATTGCTGAACAGTTTAATAATCATCGCCGAGTTCGCGATCAAATCACAGAACATTTAAACGAGAGAGAACCGCAAACAGACGGTATACACACATGGGCTTCTATTTTGCATAACTCAAGTTATGCCGAAAATTATACTCATCGCCATCATGGTTTAATCATCGGTAGCAATAAAACCATTAATAATTGGTCTATCGGTATGATTGGTGCCTATATTGATGGAAATTTAAGGGACCAAAACCATAATTCGGCTCATCAATCTAGCCATCATATTGGTGGTTATACTGAGTATTCAAAAGATAATTGGGCATTTGTGAATGGGGCAACTTACTCATTTGATCAATACAAGACTCTCGTTGCTGATACATATGATGGTCAATTTAATGCTGATTATCACTCACATTCCACGCAAATATTTACTACGTTATCCAAACAGTTTAACTGGAATACTATTCAAATTGAACCGACAGGAAGTCTGTCTTACACCTCTATTTGGAGCCCTGCAATAAAACAAAGTAATGGTTTCTATCAATTAGAAAGCGCCAAAACACGTAATCATATTCTGAGTTCATCATTAGGTAGCAAGATAGCTAAAACATGGAAGTTCGACGACAAATTAGCGATAAAAACTTACGTGGGTGCAGCATGGCTTCATACTTATGGAGATGCTCAAAATGGTGGGAGTTTCCAATACAACACCAATAATCCGCTGATCAATAATCAAGTTGATGGAGCGAAAAGTGTCATTCCAATGATTAAAAATGGAACTCAGTTAAACGTTGGAGCTTCTATACCTCTTATGGAAAATGCAGAAATGTCGGTTAATTATAGCGGTGTACTTTCGAAAAAATACCAAGAACACGGAGGAACTTTAAATATCGGCTGGCACTTTTAATTTTAACTCATATTATGATGGAGCCTCTCTTTCGAGGCTCCTATCCATAAAAACTCTATTCCCCTGCAATACTCATTTCAGGGATTAATACAGAACCACACTGAATATTGCTACGGGTTTCAATATCATCTGCGATAGTGACCATATTCATCCACATATCCTTTAGATTACCCGCAATCGTAATTTCGCTAACAGGGTATTGGATTTCACCGTTCTCAACCCAAAAACCCGATGCGCCGCGAGAATAATCCCCCGTAATGCCACTAACACCCTGCCCCATTAGCTCAGTCACAACCAACCCTATTCCCATCTGCTTTAATAATGCATCAAATGATAACCCTTGGCCGGCGATGCGCCAGTTATGAATGCCACCCGCATGACCGGTACTTTGCAGTCCTAACTTTCTTGCTGAGTAGCTGGTCATTAACCATGTTTGCAGAATACCATTTTCTACAATATTACGCTCAGTGGTACGAACGCCTTCGCTATCAAACGGTGAAGACGCAAGCCCTCCCATTAAATGTGGCTGCTCGTTGATGGTCAACCAACTCGGTAAAATTTGTTTTCCTAAGCTATCGAGTAAAAATGATGATTTTCGATAAATACTGCTGCCGCTAATCGCCCCCACCAAGTGACCAAATAACCCTGTCGCCACTTCTGAGGCAAAAATTACAGGAGCTTTCATGGTTGGTAACTTACGTGGTGATAAGCGCGATAATGTACGACGAGCACATTCTTGACCGACCCATTCAGGGGATTTCAGCGCATCAATGCTACGGCCAATGGTATAGGCATAATCGCGCTCCATTTGACCATTTTCCTCGGCGATTACGCAGCTCGACATAGAATAGCGGCTGGAACTGTAGCTTTTCAGTAGGCCATGTGAGTTACCAAAAACACGGATACCATAATGACCATTAAAGCTGCCGCCTTCAGTATTAATAATCCGAGAGTCTGCTTTCAAAGCCGTCATTTCAGCGATGGATGCATATTTAATGGCGTCTTCTGGAGACAATTCACTGGCTTGGAATAAATTCAAATCTGGGGCATCGAATGCCAATAAAGATTTTTCTGCGGGGCCGGCATAAGGATCTTCTGAGGTATAGCATGCAATATCGATAGCAGCTTGCACCGTGCGCTCAATAGCCTCATTACTCAAATCGGTTGAAGAGGCACTACCTTTACGTTGTTTGTGATAAACCGTAATGCCTAATGCACCATCACTATTAAATTCAACATTTTCCACTTCACCTTGGCGAGTACTAACGCTAATTCCAGTGCTTTTATTAACAGCAACTTCAGCAGCGTCACAACGACTTTTGGCATACTCCAATGCGTGGGCGACGGCTTCTTCTAATTTTTTACGTTGTTCGGTAACTTGTTCAGTGACACTCATGCATTTAGTCCAATAAAGTGGGGAAAAGTAATTTTCTACCTAGACATATCAATGTTAAGTAGTCATAAGGGGGCTTTCCCAGTTACAATAGCGTTAATAGTAAGAATGTTAACACTCATAACGCCGTAGATCATCTCTGCGTTTAGTAAAAAGGAAAATCCCTATGGCCAAACAGCCTGATGACTGGCTGGATGATATCCCAGCGCCCGAAGAAGACGAGGACGATGAGATTATTTGGGTCAGTAAAAGCGAAATTAAACGCGATGCTGAGATCCTCAAAAAATTAGGGGCCGAGCTTGTCGACTTAAGTAAAAATGAACTTGAGCGTATCCCATTAGATCCTCAATTGCTTGAAGCGGTAGAGCTAGCCCAAAAAATAAAACGAGAAGGACGTCGTCGTCAGTTACAACTTATCGGTAAACTGCTACGTTCTCGTGAAGTTGAACCGATCACAGAAGCTCTAGATAAACTGAAGAACCGCCATAACCAGCAAATCGTGATTTTCCACAAATTGGAAGATCTGCGCACTCGCTTGCTGGCAGGTGGTGATGAGGTGATTGAAGAGGTTGTTGCGCTATTCCCACACACTGACCGTCAGCAGTTACGTGCACTAGTACGTAATGCGAAAAAAGAGCGTGATGCGAACAAACCACCGAAAGCATTCCGTCAAATCTTTCAATATTTGAAAGAGCTTTCTGACAGTATCTAGCGAATACTCCCCTATATCGCGATGATTATAGGGGGGTTATCTTTAAAACTGCGTTTTCAAGATATTCAGTAATGTTTGGAATTCGGTATACCCTTCTCTATCTAAAAAATGCCCTGCATTTTCTTCAATCACGATCTCTGCTTGTAGTGCACAAGCTAAATCTTTTGATGCTTGCGGCTCCACCACCCGATCATTGGATGAAATCAGTGATATTCGTTTATTTGCGATATGGGTTAACTTACGATAATCCAATAAAACCTCAGTATGAGACTCTAAGCTAGGTAATGTTTCAAGATTATGGTCAAAGCCTGCCACTAATACATATCCCCCGATTTTAACGCCTTGAGGTACTTGTTGTTCAAGAAAGCGTAAAACGGTAACACAACCAAGGCTATGGCCAATCAGGATAGTATCTTCATCAAACTGAATATGAGAATTGAGCAAATGCTGTTGCCATTTTTGAGGGTCTGGAAAATTAGACTCTGGCATGGCAGGCACAGTCACTATCGCCCCTAAAGACTCTAATTCTTCTTTTAGCCAAGGAAACCAATTTTTCTCAGGTGATGCTGTATAGCCATGAACAATAATAATTTTTTTGCCTTTCATTACCGGCTCCTCAACATCATTTTCATGGAAAAGATTACTACTCGGCATTGTGTATTACCTACGTTAAAAGAGATAAACCACACTATTTCAGCTTTCAGGGATATCTAACAGAAAGATAAAACGCCCTTCTAATTCATCCTCAGCCTCGTTCATCAGATCAATAATTTCCGCAAATTGGTGCTGCTGCGCTAGGCTCAAATGACTAAAAATTATTGTCATCGGTAACTCAATCTCACCGGAAATCATATCCCATAATGCATCGAGGTTATGCCCAAACCAAGAAGGTAGCGAGAATTTTTGCTGGAATTGACAATAAAAATCCTCGAGATCCCTTATCTGGCAAAAATCAAAAATAACGTTATTGTTCATCGGAATGTCCATTATTTGACTTGCTGGAAGCTTTTATAGTGGTCGGTCGTGACAAAAATCATGCCATCCGATGAATAGAGTAAACGGTCAGCACCGCGATGCCCGCAGCGATAGTTGATATCCGCTTCATACCATTGGCGACTGTCTGTCATCGGCAAGCGTTTTTCACGATTAGAAAAACGGTCGCCACCAATAGCTCTGCCCGGTAATACATCACAAAGATTGCCCTTTTTCGCATCCCAGCCTGCTTCTCGTGCCTGTTTTTTAGTGATATAGAATGCCGGCAACTTTTGGTATTTCTCCATAAAGCTGACCACATTATTTTGTGCGGTCAGTTGGTCAATCGTTTTCGGCATCTCTTTTGATGCGGCAACTTCATGGGATGGCGAATTCGCCGCTGGCTCCGTCGCAGGTTGCTCTCCACCTTTAAAATAGAGGCTAACCGCAATTAAAATTGCCATTAAAACTAATGAAATAACGCGTTTATTCATCTTTTTCTACCTTATTTGGATTATAAGCTGATAAGCAATCGCCCTAGTGGCACAGGCAACTAGGGCGATTAAATAGAAAAGCTTAATATATCCGTAATTACGCCGTGCCGCCGACAGTCATTTTATCGAGTTTCAATGTAGGTTGCCCAACACCAACAGGCACACTCTGTCCCTCTTTACCGCACACACCAACGCCTTTATCTAGTGCAAGGTCATTACCAACCATGGAGATCTGTTGCATCGCTTCTACACCAGAACCAATTAAGGTTGCGCCTTTCACTGGCGAGGTAATTTTACCGTTCTCAATTAAGTAAGCTTCTGACGTTGAGAATACAAATTTACCCGAGGTGATATCCACTTGTCCGCCACCAAAGTTCGGTGCATACAGACCTTTTTCAACACTCGCAATGATCTCTTCCGGTGTGGACTGCCCTGCCAACATGTAGGTGTTGGTCATGCGTGGCATTGGCAAGTGTGCATAAGATTCACGACGTGCATTTCCCGTTGGAGCAACGCCCATCAAGCGAGCATTATGTTTATCTTGGATGTAATTCCGTAAAATACCGTTTTCAATCAAGATATTATATTGACCAGGAACGCCTTCATCATCCACTGCTAATGAACCTCGGCGCCCAACAATCGTGCCATCATCCACGACAGTACAAAGTGAAGATGCTACCTGCTCGCCAACTTTGCCGGAGAATACTGAAGTACCACGGCGATTGAAGTCCCCTTCAAGTCCGTGACCTACCGCTTCATGCAGTAAAACACCCGGCCAGCCTGCACCTAATACCACGGGCATCATTCCCGCAGGAGCCGCAATCGCAGAAAGATTTACCAGCGCCATACGCACGGCTTCGCGAGCATATTGTTCCGCGACAACCTGCCCTTGATGAATCTCGAGGAAGTATTCGTAACCATAGCGACCACCGCCACCACTTGCGCCACGCTCACGTTTACCATCATGTTCCACCAGCACACTA
Source organism: Providencia sp. PROV210 (assembly GCF_028479445.1). Classification (NCBI taxonomy): domain Bacteria; kingdom Pseudomonadati; phylum Pseudomonadota; class Gammaproteobacteria; order Enterobacterales; family Morganellaceae; genus Providencia; species Providencia sp. PROV210. Next base: position 57,375 of record NZ_JAMPNQ010000015.1, on the reverse strand, counting down.
ACGGATAAACGCACCAGAGGACGAATATCCGAGGCTAACGTTCCATCAGTGGCAGCGACTAAGACTTGCTCATAGACACCGGTTAAGCTGGCATTGACTTCAATAACACGCGGGTCTTCTGCTCGCGCGACTTGATCCACACGATGTAACAGTTCAATTTTCTGCTCACGTGGTAAACTTTGTAAAGGATCCGCTTCTGAATAGAGTTTTTTGTAGTCAACATTGGTTAAGATCTGTGACTTTCCAGAACCCTGTTCAGTCACGATGCTACGTGCTGCGGTTGCGCTTTGGGTCAGTGCTAACAAGGAAATTTGGTCTGCATATGCAAACCCCGTTTTTTCACCTGTGATCGCTCGAACACCCACACCTTGGTCAATATTGTAGGAACCATCTTTGATAATTCGGTCTTCTAATACCCATGACTCATGGTAACTAGACTGAAAAAACAGATCCCCATAATCCACACGACGCTCAGATAAAAGCGTTAAAATATCGTACAGATTATCTTGTTTAAGACCATTGGCAGTCAGCAAATGTTCGCTGACAGAAGCTAAACTCATATTCGTTACTCTTGTTGTCGTTTATTTTTTAATTAATGACGTCAATTGCGGTCTAAAGCGGTTATGTTTTACCACTCGAATTTGTTGACGCATGACATTTAAACTTTCCGGTTGAATATTCACAACCAATGCCGATACTGCATCGACATTTTTTTTCATCACTTTACCCCAACCATCGACGGCTAAAGAGTGTCCCCATGTACGACGAGTTCCATGAACTCCCACTTGGGCTGGTGCTAATACATAACATTGGTTCTCAATTGCACGGGCTCTTAACAGTGGCTCCCAGTGGGCTTGCCCTGTATAGCGAGTAAATGCAGCGGGAACTGAAATAATTTCCGCACCTTGCTCACGCAATGCTTGAAATAAACCAGGGAAACGTAGGTCATAACAGATAGTTAAACCTAAACGTCCCACGGGGGTATCCACAACCGTGATATGCTCACCCCGTTGATAAATCACAGATTCGTTATATTCACCTTGCTCATCTTCAATATTCACATCAAACATGTGAATTTTATCGTAGCGTGCGGTGATATTGCCTTCGGCATCAAACAGTAAACTGCTGCTAGTAATACGTGTCGGATCTTCACGACTAATCAATGGCATCGACCCAATCAGGATCCAAACTTTATAGCGGATAGCCATCGCGCGAATAGCGTCTTGTAATGGGCCTTTGCCTTCTGTTTCAGCCTTTTTACGATAGGTTGCAGCATCGGCAAATAGCAATGCGTTTTCGGGAGTTAGTACTAACTGCACGGTATCAGGCAACTGTTTAATTTGTTGCTCGATCTGTGCCAAGTTGTGCTTCGTATTATCTCCACTGCATAACTGCAAAAGTGCAACATTACCCGTTTTCATTACTCTTGAGTCTCCTTAAGCTGACGTAATACTTCATCAATTTTTGGTTCATCCACACTGCCGGTGACACGATAACGAATGACCGAAATTTTGCTCCATAGCGGGCCAAGGACTTTCGATGCCGCAAACACTGCTGCCCCAGCAAATGGGTTAATCACGAATGCGGTGGCTACACCTACTGTAGCAGAAATTTCAGGGGTGATAACCGCCTCAATATTTAATTGGCGGTTAACCAGATCAATGTCCCCATTCAGTGCAATATCTGCCAATAATCCATCGATATATAAATTTTTCGAGGTTAGAGTACCATTTTTAATGGTCGCGTCACCTTTGATGGAATCAAAATCAAAGTCGTTACTGAACGTGTCGCGAAAATCGAGCTGTAATTTACGTAATAAAGCATCAAAGCTGACTAAACGGAGAAGTTGACCCGCACGTCCCCCGCCCATGTGAGCAATCGCCCCTTTGCCTAACTGGGCCGACATTTTACCGTTTAGTGTTGGCAAATCTGGCGACCAAGGAACGTCTATCCAATTCAAGTCAAACTCGACGACATAAGGAGAGTCAATGATCGGAACCAATACACCAAAATAAGCTGCCGTTTCATCGAAAGCGTCTCCCGTTAGTGAGCCCGCAATTTCGGTTTTATTTTCTTGCCCACTACGCCATATTGCATCCAGTTTCAGATCAGAGGCACTATTTTTTAACGATCCTCCAGTGAGCTTCAATGTATGGAGGTCTTCAGGGATCACTTTGGCACTAATTTCGCCCAATTTTTGCCCCCCGACCCAACAATCTGCACAATAAATATTGACTCGTGGCCAGTCACTAAAATTGAACGTTTCAGGTTTAACCTTATCGTCTTTTGCGGTAGTTGAAGATTCAGGGTTGTAATAGAGATAATCAATATTTAGTGCCCAATACTGTTTACTGTACGTTTGTAGGGTACCTTTTAAGTTCTCACTATCAACACGGATTAATTGTTCATTACGATGTAAATCGTATGAAAAACTTAGGTTTTTCCAATACTGTCCAGCAAGGTAGATGGACGGTACTTTGACTTCGAGCATGTCAGGTAAAGCCACTTTGGCGACTTTATCGCTAGCAGGAGAAGCGAGGAAACCACTGGCTAAATTTTCCCAGTTCACATCATTCACCGCAGGTAAATCCACTAAAATGACAGAGTTAGCCGGTAACTCAGGTATTTTATTATTCCACGCTGAGATATGAGCCTTTAATAACTTCAATGGCTCACTCGCGAGACGCCATTCGGTATTAAAGCCAAGACGTTGACCGATATCACCGCCAATAACCAGTTGTTCCGTGGAACCTTTGGCTTCAACATTCACGCTACCAAGCTGCGTTAATAACGCCGTATTAAGTGCTGGCAATTGGCTTTTTAGCTTATTAAGACCGGCGGTAATTTCAATTTGTAATCCTGTAGCCTGTTTGCTGGATTCAGGAATAGTAATATTAATATGGCTTTTCCAATCACTGATCCCAGTGACTTTTCCTTTCAATTCCTGAGACTCTATCGGTAACTTGGCGAATTCCCAGCTACCACCTAGATTAATGTCCACTAAGTAATCTTTGGCGCGTGTTAAGGTCGTAAAATCTAGAGATACCGGCTGACCGATCCACTGCCCGGTAATTTTATCACTCACTAAATCCCCATTAGTGAATTTAAAGCTACCAGTAAGCCCATGAAGAGTGCTGTCGATGGGGCGAACAAATACATTATTTTTATTTAGATTGACTTGCCCTTTAGCCACTACATCTTTACCAGCAACCAGAGGGATTGCCAGATCTAAATTACCCGTGACGGTGCCATCAATTTGCAACTCGTCAAGAGTATCCCCGATAGAGTGTTTCAGTGGAGTATGAGTGAAATACTCTTGGATCTGTTTGCCTGTACCCGTCACGCCTGAATCTATATGCAGCATGCCATCACTGTAGTCACGGATCACCGCATTCAGGTTGGTGGCGGTGGCGTCCCCTAATTTCACGGAGTCGGTATGCATCGCCAACCCAGCACGGCTAAAATCAAGGTCGAGGTCTAAATTTAGTAGCGCAGGCCATTGGTCATCATACTCAAAAGTTCCCTCACGTAGAGGGACATACACTTGGAATTGACCATCATTTTTGTAATAAGGGAAATGCTCTGGATTGCCTTTGTACACCAACGTTGCATTATCGACATGCCCAGCAATAATCGCTTTCGTCAGATAATCCGCAACCTCTTGTCCCATCAATTTTTGAGGGAAATAACGCCATGCATTCCCCGCATCATCCGTACTAATTCCCAGTAAAATGGCTAAATCCGTAACATCCGATTTCTTTGCTTGAGCGTAGCTGAATGATCCATTGGCCCAGACAGAGTTGGCTTGTAAATCAATGGAAGGCCCCCATAACTTGAATTCACTGTCATTGTTGACCCAATGTAATTTACCTTTAGCGCTGCTAATTTCAAAAGGCGCTTTAAATTCATCACGATAATCGACAATGCTATCTTTCAGGCTAAAAGAGAGATTTCCTTCCTGAGAATTCCCCATTAAAACCCCTGAAAAATGGTTCACAGAGGGTAATTCTTTCCATTTTTTCCAGCTCACATCCTGCCAATCCATACTGATTTGCATATGATCTTGCAGATCTTGAGTGAGATCGAGAGAAAATTCAGTGACGACCCCTGTTGGCTGGCGATGTTGCCAATCTTGTACCATTTCAGGGGTGACAAATGAGAATGTGGGGAGAACTTCACTGAGACGTTCTAATTCAATATTTTTGGCACGAATTCGCCAGTGATCTTTATTTTGATACTTAGCTGATGAAGGTAGATAGAGCACAGAAACACTGCCCTGAGGCCAGATATATTCATTGGTTTTCAGAGTATCCAGCTCCGGAATATTGAATAACCAGCCATTGCCCTGACGCTTCATTCGAACTAATAAATCATTGACTTGCAGGTTTTGCACTGAGTCTTTCTCACCCCAGTTTGCCTCTCCTTGACGTAGCTGGATCAGCCCCATATCAATACGGTTATTTTTAAGGGTGACCCAAGATGAGAGGCTGAAGTTAGCATCACGAAGACCAGTATTTTCACGCAGCCACTGACTGAGCCATGGCTGCATATCAATGTTATCGGCCTGTAGATAAAAAACACCGTCACTTAAAACGCCATTTTTATCAGAGACATCCAACTTTACTTGCAGGTAACTATTCTGTTTATTCAGTGTTTCAAGGCTAACAAAGCCCTGAGCTCGGTGGCGCTCACTCTCGTTTAACCAAGAGAGTTCAGGTAGCAATAACGTCATTTTCTGTTCTGATGGGGTCAGAAACGTTAACTGGCTATCTTTTAAAATGAAATGGTCGAACTGACGTAAAAATAAGTCATCAATCGCATCATAATTGGTTTCTTCTTCAGACCCGTCAAGACTGAGAGGAACTTTATGATCCACATTGAGTTGATAAAAAGTGAGGTCACGAAAGCGCCAACGAAGAGAAAATAAGGAGTTCCAAATGTCTAATTCTACCGTGACTTTATTCACGTCGACATCAGTAGAGGCACTCTTTAGAGAGACATTGTGAATGATAATTTCAGGACCATAATAGCGCCATGCTCCTGCAATCTCCCCAATCTGTAGCTTGATATCGCCCTTTTTTTCAATGTAACTGATAATTTCTGGACGATAATTATTAATATTAGGTAATAGGAAACGCAAACTGGTGAGTACCAACGCACACAGCAACAATACAGCAGCAGTTGTCACGAGAACTACACGTGGCAGTCGTTTCACCAGTTTCTCCTTAAAGCGAAATACTACATCATGACAACATCAAAGCGCTCTTGGCTATATAACGGCTCAATCTGCACTTTAACTTGTTTCCCTACAAAAATTTCCACTTCCGCTAATGCGTGGGATTCGTCTCCAGTGAGCACATCAACCACGGCTTGCGAAGCGTAGACTAAGAATCGGTCAGCATCAATGGTACGATGTACTCGCACGATTTCGCGCAAGATTTCGTAGCACACGGTTTCGACTGATTTAACGGTACCGCGTCCTTGGCAAGTCGGGCAATCATCACAGAGAACATGCTCAAGACTTTCACGGGTACGCTTACGTGTCATCTCAACTAATCCTAGCTGAGAAAAACCATTGATGGTGGTTTTGACTTTATCTTTACTCAATGCCTGTTCGAGCGAGGCTAAAACTCGGCGGCGATGCTCTACATCAATCATATCGATAAAGTCGATAATGATAATGCCCCCTAAATTTCTCAATCGTAACTGACGAGCAATGGCTTGGGTTGCTTCGATGTTGGTATTGAAAATCGTCTCTTCCAAATTACGATGACCAACAAAAGCGCCGGTATTAATATCAATGGTCGTCATGGCTTCAGTTTGATCAATTATCAGATAGCCACCCGATTTCAATTCAACTTTTCGCTCCATCGCTCGTTGAATTTCATTTTCCACATCGAACAAGTCAAAGATTGGCTGATTGCCTTGATAGAGTTCCAATTTCGCTGTCATTTCAGGAACATACTCAGCAATAAACTCTTTTAACTCTGAATAGGTTAAGCGGGAATCTACACGAATACGGTCTAATGATGCCCCAGCAAAGTCACGAATGATCCGATAGGCTAATGAAAGCTCCCCGTAAATTTTAGTTCGAGTAACATTACGCTTTTTACGCTCGATGACTTTTGCCCACAGGCGTTTTAAAAACGCCGCATCTTGTTTCACATCGTCTTCAGCTACGCCTTCTGCAGCTGTACGAATGATAAAACCGCCATTTTCGTCACAATACTGAGCGACACACGCTTTTAAGCGCTCACGTTCTGCTTCACTTTCAATACGCTGAGAAACACCGACATGAGAAGCTCCAGGCATAAACACTAAGTAGCGAGAAGGAAGCGTGATATCTGTTGTGAGTCTAGCCCCTTTAGTTCCTAGAGGATCTTTGACCACTTGAACAATCAAATCTTGACCTTGCTTAACCAGCTCCGCAATGTCTCTTACATGGAAATTTTTCTGTTCATCACCCGCAATACATTCTGTGTGCGGCATAATATCAGAGGCGTGCAAAAAGGCGGCTTTATCCAGACCAATATCAACAAAGGCCGCCTGCATGCCAGGCAATACGCGACTCACGCGACCTTTGTAAATATTCCCTACCAGTCCTCTTTTCGCTTCTCGCTCAACATGTATTTCTTGTAAGATCCCACCATCAATGTAAGCAACGCGCGTTTCAGATGGTGTTACGTTTACTAATAGTTCCGTAGTCATGACTTCCCCTTCCCATCACCTAACGCTAAAAATCGTTGTATTAACTCTTCCGTTTCCACAAGTGGTAAACCCACTACTGCATGATAACTACCATTGATTCGGCGTATAAAGCGTCCACCAAGGCCTTGAATTCCATAAGCGCCCGCTTTATCCATCGGTTCACCGGAATCTATATAATCCTGTATTTCAGTTAAAGATAACTCGCGGAATGTCACATCTGTCGTAATCAATGCGGTCAATGTTTCATGAGAGTTCGACAATGCAATCGCTGTCATCACCTGATGCGTCTTACCAGAAAGGTCACTGAGAATTTGTTGGGCATGAGCGGAATCTCTGGGTTTTTCTAATATTTTCCCATCAAGCACGACAATGGTATCAGCCCCTAGAACAGGGTGATCTTCTGGAGCAATCGCAACGCCAGCTAATGATTTATCTCGCGCTAAGCGCTGTACATACTCTTGCGGTGATTCTCCAACTTGCCATTTTTCTTCTACGTCAGGGCGTAGAATTTCAAATGGGTAACCAAGGAGTTGCACTAATTCACGCCGTCTAGGTGAACCTGATGCCAGATAAATTAAGCTCATAAATCGTCTTTCCAGTTATCGTCAACAGCCACATCTTAACATACTGAAAACTGGCGACGAATTTTTCGTAATAGCAAAAATAACCATGGCCACAGAATACCATTCACTAAACTATTCCAGAATACTTGAGGATGGAATAATACCTGCGAAGAGATAAATTCAGCCCAAAAAACAGCCAAATCTTGTACTGCGGTCAGTAAAACAATCACTAAAGCTTGCTGCCAAAGTGCCATATTACGTAGTAATTGATGTTTATAGGCAACTAAATAGCAAATGATACTGAATGACAGGGCATGAACGCCCAACGCAGAGCCTTGAATAGAGTCGACAATGATCCCTAAGATGAAGCTGGTTCCCACACTGACTCTATGCGGTAATGCCATCACCCAGTAGATTAAAATCAATAGCAGCCATGTTGGTCGATAAAATGCTAGCTGCTCAGGCCAAGGCATCACCTGCAAAATCAGTGCGATAAAAAATGATAACCAAATAATGGCGCGACCATTACCGCGGTACTCATCCATTGTTGTTAATCCTCCTACCCAATACCATACAATTCGCCTATTCCTTATTGTGGTTGAGGCGCCGCTTGCTCAGCGGGTTGCATGGATGATGGTAATGGTGGCCCCTGAATTTCGCTCGGCGTTGGGAGAACTTGAGGCAAGACTTTCATCAAGCGCTCATTTGCAGCACGGTAAACATCCGAAGGCCGCAATGCCGTATTAGGATCACTTTCATTACCCCATAAAAGGAGCAAATAACGTAGACGTTGTAACTCAGCACTTGGTCTTGCTGAAATAATGGTATACGCACGTTGTGTATCGTGTTTGACCGCCGAAACAACCGCAACTGGATAACCTTCAGGGAAACGTCCCCCTAATCCTGACGTCACTAACACATCACCAACACGGATATCCGTATTTTCTGGCAGAGGCTCCAACTGTAGATCATCGGCACAACCGGAACCCGCAGCGATGACTCGGATATCATTGCGTAGGACTTGTACTGGCAGCGCATGCGCAGTGTCGCAAATTAATAATACGCGACTATTGAAATTACTGGTTCCGACGACTTGCCCAACAACCCCTTTATCACTGATAACAGGTTGCCCATCATAAACACCGTCATTACTCCCTTTATCGATCACAACTTGATCTCGGTAAGGCGTATTTGCGCCTGAAATGACTTGGGTCACCATCATGTGTTCATCTTGGCGTAGTGGAGAACCCAGTAATTCACGCAGACGGGCATTTTCTTGCTTCAATTGCTCAAGAAGTAAGTTATCTGCTTTTTTCAGCAGTAATTCTTGGCGTAGCGCTTTATTTTCAAATTGAAGTTGGTCTCGAGTTGAAAAGTTCTCGGAGATATTATCAAGAAACTGACGAGGTCCGTTGGCTAAAAAATAGAATGGGCTAACCGCCGTGTCTAAATAATTACGGATTTTATTGAAAGGCTCAAAACGATGGTCAATCACCACCAGCACTAATGCAATTATAACTGCAATAAAAATGCGTAACTGTAGGGAAGGACCTCGCCTAAAAATTGGCTTCATGTATGGCTACGTTTCGCTAATGTCGGAGAATAAAAAAATAGTCAAAGCAACTGGAGCAAAACCCCAGTTGCCTATGGCGTGATTTAGTCTTCGCTAAACAAGTCACCACCGTGCATATCGATCATCTCTAACGCTTTACCGCCACCACGGGCAACACAGGTTAAAGGATCTTCAGCAACGATAACTGGGATACCAGTCTCTTCCATTAATAAACGATCTAAATTACGCAGGAGAGCACCACCGCCCGTCAATACCATTCCGCGCTCTGAAATATCAGAGGCTAATTCTGGTGGACACTGTTCTAACGCTAACATAACCGCGCTAACAATACCGGTTAACGGTTCTTGTAACGCTTCTAAGATTTCGTTGGAGTTCATTTTGAAACCGCGAGGTACACCTTCAGCAAGGTTACGACCACGAACTTCAATTTCATAAACTTCATCAGTTGGGAAAGCCGAGCCGATTCCGTGTTTAATTCGCTCAGCAGTCGCTTCACCAATCAGAGAACCATAGTTACGGCGCACGTAATTGATAATTGACTCGTCAAAACGGTCACCACCAATACGTACAGAAGAAGAGTAAACAACGCCATTCAGGGAGATAACGGCAACTTCAGTTGTACCACCGCCGATATCCACCACCATAGAACCCGTTGCTTCAGATACTGGTAAGCCAGCTCCGATTGCAGCCGCCATAGGCTCTTCAATTAAGAAGACTTCGCGAGCACCAGCACTTAATGCTGATTCGCGGATGGCTTTACGCTCAACTTGCGTTGCACCGACAGGCACACAAACTAACACGCGTGGGCTTGGGCGTAAGAAACTGTTGCTATGAACTTGCTTAATGAAGTGTTGTAACATTTTTTCGGTTAGGAAAAAGTCTGCAATCACCCCATCTTTCATTGGGCGAATAGCTGAAATGTTACCCGGTGTACGCCCCAGCATCTGCTTAGCTTCACCACCAACCGCAGCAACACTTTTTGCCGAACCGGAACGGTCTTGGCGAATAGCGACAACAGAAGGTTCATTTAATTTGACGCCTTGTCCTTTGACATAAATGAGGGTATTGGCAGTACCCAAGTCAATCGACAGGTCATTAGAAAACATGCCACGAAATTTTTTAAACATAACGAAAGGGTTATCCTGCAAGCTGGGGACGAATAAAAACCCGTCTACTCTACCAACCACTTGAAGTTGCCTCAAGGCGTAAATCAATCACTTCATAAATATGGTTAATTCATTTATTTTCACATACTAATATTGTACATGCTTCTATACTAAACGAAGCAGATAAAAACCTCGAAAGCGACCGCTAATTCATACGTTACTGTTATCGAAAACTATTCACGCACAAATCAAGGACAGCCATCTGGTTGTTATATACTCCATCTTTATGGTCTTCCCAGTGTGACAAGCTTTAACGCCTACAAGTTCAAATATAATTTATCTATTTTAATTATTGCTATACAACCCGCTTTTTACCAACAAAATAAGTGAACTTAAATCTAGTGAATTCTATTATCAACCAAAAATAAGGCTTAAATATATCTATATGCCGATGTATAAGTCAGAGTAGGACATTTTGCATGATAAAAGCCTAGTTATGCCAGTAAAAAAATGCATTTTTACAAATTAATTACACAAGTAAAAATGCAAACACCATAATGGGGTCAAGGAAAACAATTTTGCCTATGTGTAAATTAAAAAATATTTTTAATTCATCAATTAGGGGTAGATCATGAAAGCGCTTATTTTGCATCGACAAAACGACAGTATTACTCCGGAAATTAGCCACATCTCCACTGAAGATTTACCTGCGGGTGATGTGATTGTTGATATTCACTGGTCAACAATTAACTATAAAGACGCGTTAGCTATCAACGGAAAAGCGGGAGTCGTTCGCCAATATCCGATGATTCCAGGCATAGATTTCTCTGGTATTGTTCACCATAGCGAAGATCCTCGTTTTCGTATTGGGCAGCATGTACTCTTAACCGGATGGGGTGTTGGCGAAAATCATTGGGGTGGATTAGCAAGCCAAGCTAGAGTGCCAGCAGACTATTTAACTCCCCTACCTGAAGCTTTATCATTGAAACACGCAATGATTATTGGAACCGCAGGATTTACGGCAATGCTCTGTGTCAATGCTCTCGAAGACGCTGGCATCACCCCAGAAAGTGGTGAAATTATTGTCAGTGGTGCCAGCGGCGGTGTCGGAAGTATTGCTACCCAACTGTTATCAATATTAGGCTATCACGTGGTTGCCATTTCAGGACGACCTGAAAATTACGACTATCTTCAACAAATTGGCGCAAAAAGTGTGCTTCCTCGCCATGATTTCACTAACCCCGCGAAGCCCCTCGACAAACAACGTTGGGCTGGTGCTGTTGATACTGTCGGCGGAGACGTTCTCGCCAATATTTTAGCGCAAATCAATTATAATGGTGCCGTTGCCGCGTGCGGATTAGCTGGCGGGATAGCATTACCAACTACCGTTATGCCGTTTATCTTACGCAATATTCGCTTACAAGGCGTAGATTCTGTCTACTACCCTGCGGCTAAACGTCAAAAAGTCTGGGAGCGACTCACACAATTACTTCCTGAAAGCTTCTATGGCCAAGTTAGCCGTGAAATTACACTAGAAGAAACCGTAGAGTGCGCCAAAAAACTCTTAAAAAATCAGATTACAGGGCGTACCCTAGTTAACCTTCAAATTTAAATCATCTACTTTTGAAATAGTGCTGTAACTATGTGGATTACCCCACAATTTATAAAATAAATTCAGGTAATTTCTCTGATAAGACCAGTATTTTGCTGCTATATGCGACGAAATAATTATAATGACCGTCCTTGTCAGTAGAAAATCTATTTATTTTTATGATAAAAGATGACAAACCGGTGACATAGAGTTATGTTGTCGGATTATTGACATATCGTCGGAGTTAGCAACACAATGACAGAAGATATTCATATTTTGCTCCTTAACGGACCGAACCTAAATATGCTGGGTTCGAGAGAACCAGACAAGTATGGACCTCGTCCTCTTTCTGAAATTGTATCGAACCTGATGCAAGAAGCAGAGAATTTAGGGGTGAAGTTGAGCCATTTTCAGTCAAACGCAGAGCATGAGCTAATCGATAGAGTCCATGCTGCAAAAGATAACACTGATTATATTCTAATCAATCCGGCCGCATTTACGCATACGAGTGTTGCTTTGCGTGATGCGCTATTAGCAGTTTGTATTCCGTTTATCGAAATTCATCTGTCTAATATTTATGCTAGAGAACTCTTTCGCCATCATTCTTATTTCTCCGATATGTCAAATGGAGTTATTTGTGGTCTTGGCGCAGAGGGTTACAGTTTTGCATTGCAAGCCGCGGTTAACCGTGTGCGACAAATTAATTCAATCCAAATATAAGAGTACGGAATCATATCCATGGATATTCGTAAGATTAAAAAGCTGATCGAGCTAGTTGAAGAGTCTGGCATTTCTGAACTGGAAATTTCTGAAGGTGAAGAGTCAGTACGTATCAGTCGCATGTCAGCAGCGCCTCAAATGATGGCCGCTCCTCAGCAGTTTTACTCAGCACCTACTGCACAACAACCCGCATTATCTAATGCCGTTGCGCCTGCACAAGATGCTGTAACACCAGTCGCTACAGCGGCAGTTTCTGGTCACCAAGTTCGCTCACCAATGGTTGGTACTTTCTACCGTTCTCCGAGCCCAGAAGCCAAACCATTCGTTGAAGTTGGTCAAACAGTGAATGTTGGTGATCCTCTTTGCATCGTTGAAGCGATGAAAATGATGAACCAAATCGAAGCAGATAAAGCTGGTGTTGTTAAAGCTATTTTGTTGCAAAACGGTGATGCAATAGAATTTGACGAGCCATTAGTTGTCATCGAATAACGAGGCGTTTCCATGTTGGAAAAAATTGTTATCGCGAACCGTGGGGAAATTGCACTGCGTATTCTGCGTGCATGTAAAGAACTCGGCATTAAAACTGTTGCGGTTCACTCCACGGCAGATAGAGATTTAAAACACGTGTTGCTGGCAGATGAAACAATCTGCATCGGTCCAGCAGCATCAGCCAAAAGCTACTTAAATGTTCCAGCAATCATTGCGGCGGCTGAAATTTCAGGCGCACAAGCTATTCACCCAGGATACGGCTTCCTGTCTGAAAATGCGGATTTTGCAGAACAAGTAGAGCAATCAGGCTTTATTTTTATCGGCCCAAGAGCTGAAACTATCCGCCTAATGGGTGACAAAGTTTCGGCAATTAGCGCGATGAAAAAAGCCGGTGTTCCTTGCGTACCGGGTTCTGACGGCCCATTAGGCAACGACACAGAAAAAAACAAAGAAATTGCTAAACGCATCGGTTTCCCTGTCATCATCAAAGCATCTGGTGGTGGTGGTGGTCGTGGTATGCGCGTCGTTCGCAATGCAAAAGATTTAGAATCATCGATTAACCTGACTCGCGCTGAAGCAAAAGCCGCATTCAACAATGACATGGTTTACATGGAGAAATACCTTGAAAACCCACGTCACGTTGAAATTCAAGTCATGGCCGATGGTCAAGGCCATGCGGTCTACTTAGCAGAGCGTGACTGTTCAATGCAACGTCGCCACCAAAAAGTGGTTGAAGAGGCACCAGCACCGGGAATTACACCGGAAATTCGCCGTAATATCGGTGAGCGCTGTGCCAACGCATGTATTGAAATTGGTTACCGTGGTGCAGGTACCTTTGAGTTCTTATATGAAAACGGTGAATTTTATTTCATTGAAATGAATACCCGTATTCAGGTTGAGCATCCAGTAACAGAAATGATCACTGGCATTGACTTAATCAAAGAACAACTGCGTGTTGCATCTGGATTACCCCTGTCTGTGACTCAGGATCAAATCAATGTTCACGGTCATGCGATTGAATGTCGTATCAACGCAGAAGACGCGAACACATTTCTGCCAAGTCCAGGTAAAATCACCCGTTTCCACTCTCCAGGTGGCTTCGGTGTTCGTTGGGAATCACATATTTACGCGGGCTACACTGTACCTCCGTACTATGATTCCATGATTGGTAAATTAATCACCTACGGTGAAACTCGTGAAATCGCTATTGCTCGTATGAAGAATGCGCTGAACGAGCTGATCATCGATGGCATTAAAACCAATATCGAACTGCAACAAATGATCATGAATGATGAAAACTTCGCCAAAGGTGGGACTAACATCCACTATTTGGAGAAAAAACTCGGTATTCAAGAATAATTACTTGAATCATTGAGATTTATCATCAAAAAACATGAATACCGGAAAGTACATTTCCGGTATTTTTTTGTTTTGAATTCATCAGATTATTGCTTTTGTTTCGCTATTTTTCACACTCAATCATTAGATTGTCGTACAATCCCCGATTATTTTTGTCACCATGAGGAGGAAAAACGGATGGATAAACGTTTTCTTCAATCAAACAGGGAAGCTCGCTGGGCACTGTATCTCACAATTGCCTATATGATCGGCTGGATAATCAGTGCTTACTTACCCAGTAATGCCATTGGTGTTACTGGACTACCATTATGGTTTGAATGGTCATGTCTGATTCTTCCCATCATTTTTATTTTACTGTGCATCATGATGGTTAAACTCATTTTCAAAGATATCCCTCTGGAGGAGAAAGATGCAGACTGAAGTTCTCCTACCCTTAATTGGTTATCTCATCCTCGTCTTTCTCCTTTCACTCTATGCGTACAAAAAACGCACTAAAGGGGAGTTTCTTAACGAGTATTTCTTAGGTAACCGTTCCATGGGCGGCTTTGTGCTCGCCATGACCATTACGGCAACCTATATCAGCGCCAGTTCATTTATTGGCGGACCGGGAGCTGCATACAAATACGGGCTAGGCTGGGTGCTTCTCTCCATGATCCAGTTACCTGCAATTTGGCTTTCCCTCGGCGTTCTAGGTAAAAAATTCGCAATTTTGGCACGACGTTATAATGCCGTTACCTTAAATGACATGCTATATGCCCGCTATCAAAGCCGCTTTTTAGTCTGGTTTGCCAGTGTCAGCTTATTGATCGCTTTCTTTGGGGCGATGACTGTGCAATTTATCGGTGGTGCGCGGTTATTAGAAACCGCCGCAGGCATTCCTTACACGTATGGGCTGCTCATTTTTGGTATCTCAATTGCACTGTATACCGCCATTGGTGGTTTCCGTGCCAGTGTGCTGAACGATGCCCTCCAAGGGCTAGTTATGCTGCTGGGTACCGTAATTTTATTAGTCGCCATTATCTATCATGCAGGAGGATTACCTGCTGCCGTAGAAAAACTGCATTCCATTGATCCAAAATTGGTTTCTCCAGAAGGTGCTGACGACATATTAAGTGGTCCATTCTTAGCGTCATTTTGGGTTTTAGTCTGTTTCGGCGTAATTGGCTTGCCCCATACTGCGGTACGTTGTATTTCGTACAAAGACAGTAAAGCTGTCCATAAAGGAATTATCTTGGGCACCATCGTCATGGCAATCTTGATGTTTGGTATGCACTTTGCGGGGGCTTTAGGTCGCGCAATATTGCCGGATTTAACTATTCCTGACCAAGTAATCCCAACCTTAATGGTACAAGTATTGCCACCATTTGCTGCGGGTATTTTCTTAGCGGCCCCAATGGCCGCTATCATGTCGACCATTAACGCCCAGTTATTGCAGTCATCAGCAACGATTGTGAAAGATATTTATCTCAATACGGTGCCTAAACAGATTACTAATGAGAAAAGACTGGCGCGTATTTCCAGTTTCTCAACCTTAATTTTAGGAGCGTTATTGCTGATTGCCGCTTGGAACCCACCACAGATGATCATCTGGTTAAATTTATTAGCCTTTGGTGGTTTAGAGGCGGTATTCCTCTGGCCATTAGTCCTAGGACTGTATTGGGAAAAAGCCAATGGAACAGGCGCCTTGAGTGGAATGATCGTAGGCGGCGTTTGCTACGCCATTTTCGCCTCATTCAAGATTGAAATTATGGGCTTCCACGCCATCGTTCCGTCGCTGCTCCTCAGTTTAGCTGCATTTTTGGTGGGTAACCTTTTTGGTAAAAACCCCGTACAATCGGCAGCAAATGAACTATCAACAAATTAGAATTTAAGATAAGAGAAACGAATATGCCTTGGATACAAATCAGACTAAATTCAAATGCAAGCAATGCAGAAGCACTTGGCGATGAATTAATGGAAACCGGCGCTGTTTCTGTTACTTTTCAAGATAGCCATGACACCCCAGTATTTGAGCCACTACCGGGCGAAACACGTTTATGGGGCGATACCGATGTTATTGCGCTGTATGATGCTGAAACTGACATGAAACTCGTGATAGCACAGCTAGAAAATAGTCCTTTGCTGGGTGCAGGTTTCGTTCATAAAATTGAACAGATTGAAGATAAAGACTGGGAACGTGAATGGATGGATAACTTCCACCCAATGCGTTTTGGTCAACGTTTATGGATCTGCCCAAGCTGGCGCGATGTACCAGACCCAACCGCCGTCAACGTGATGCTAGATCCGGGATTGGCATTCGGTACTGGTACCCACCCAACAACATCTTTGTGTCTTGAATGGCTTGATGGGATTGATCTTGAAGGTAAAACCGTGATCGACTTTGGCTGTGGATCCGGTATTTTGGCCATTGCCGCACTAAAATTAGGTGCCGCCCATGCCATCGGGATCGATATTGATCCTCAAGCGATAACCGCAAGTCGAGATAATGCTGAACGTAACGGCGTCTCAGAGCGTTTATCCCTCTATCTAGCGAAAGACCAACCTCAAGACTTACAAGCCGATGTGGTGGTTGCTAACATCCTTGCTGGCCCATTACGCGAACTGGCTCCAATGATTAGTGTTCTACCTCGTGCTGGGGGATTATTAGGCCTTTCTGGTGTTCTGGCGACACAAGCTGAAAGTGTGGCGGATGCTTATCGTGCTGACTTCGAAATTGACCCTGTCGCAGAGAAAGATGAATGGTGCCGGATCACTGGTGTCAAGCATTTTTAAAGGGTTTGCGATAAAAATCGAAGAATAATTTCTTTGTAATTAATTGCGGAATGGATTATCTTATAGCTCAAATATTGCTCAGCAATTGATGGTAATCTGTTCTGCTCGAGAACTGAACAGGCAATAATCAAAGTAATCGTTCTTTTAATGATTTGCTGTTAGAAACCATCTAACGGATTGTTAAATAACACTAATTTTATGATTTTTAAAAAATCAAGATAAAAAAGTTAGTGATAAATACGCGTTTGCTCAAAGTTTGTCCTTTCATATCTCGTAAAAAATGCGTAATATACGCGCCCTTGCAGTCACAGTATGGCCCCCATTTTAGTTATGCGAATCGGACAATATCAGTTGAGAAACTGTCTTATTGCTGCCCCCATGGCAGGCATTACAGATAAACCTTTTAGGACTCTCTGTTATGCGATGGGTGCTGGAATGACAGTATCGGAGATGCTTTCTTCTAATCCTCAAGTATGGAAGACAGACAAATCTAAGCTCAGAATGGTTCACCGTGATGAACTCGGGGTGCGTTCCGTTCAAATAGCTGGCAATGATCCTGATGAAATGGCCGCAGCAGCTCAAATTAACGTTGAGAGCGGCGCTCAAATCATTGATATCAATATGGGTTGCCCAGCTAAGAAAGTGAATCGTAAGCTTGCAGGCTCAGCATTACTGCGTTATCCGGAGATTGTTAAATCAATCCTAGAGACCGTTGTAAAATCTGTGGATGTTCCAGTAACACTGAAAATCCGCACAGGCTGGTCACCTGAAGAGCGTAACTGCATAGAGATTGCCAAGTTGGCCGAAGATTGTGGCATTCAAGCTCTCACCATTCATGGCAGAACTAGAGCCTGTTTATTTAATGGTGAAGCTGAATATGACAATATTCGGGCAGTTAAGCAGACTGTTTCCATTCCGGTTATTGCCAATGGCGACATTACTGACCCGCTAAAAGCCAGAGCTGTTTTAGACTACACAGGGGCGGATGCCTTGATGGTAGGCAGAGCAGCTCAGGGAAGACCCTGGATCTTTCGGGAAATCCAGCATTATCTGGACACAGGTGAAATATTGCCACCAATGCCTATGGCAGAGGTGAAAAGCACTATGTTAGGGCATGTACGGGAATTGCACGACTTTTATGGTCAAGGCAAGGGAGCCCGTATAGCGCGCAAACATGTTTCTTGGTACTTACAAGAACATGCACCTGATGACCAGTTTAGGCGCTCCTTCAACGCCATTGAGGATGCCAGCGAACAGCTGGAGGTGTTGGAAGCATTTTTTGAAAATTTTTGCGTAATTAAAAGATAAGAGCTGACAGAACTATGTTCGAACAACGCGTAAATTCTGACGTACTAACCGTTGCAACTGTAAATTCACAAGATCAAGTAACACAAAAACCGTTGCGTGATTCAGTTAAGCAAGCACTGAAGAACTATTTTGCTCAATTAAATAACCAAGATGTTAACGATTTATATGAGCTAGTATTGGCTGAAGTAGAACAGCCTTTGTTGGACATGGTTATGCAATATACCCGTGGAAACCAGACCCGTGCAGCCCTAATGATGGGTATCAACCGCGGAACTCTGCGTAAGAAACTGAAAAAATACGGCATGAACTAATCCTAGTCGGTTAATGCAGTGTTTTTAGAAGCCCTTTCTGATGTTAGAAAGGGCTTTTTTGTACTTAATGATTACCTCACCCCCTATGTCGTTCCTTCGAAATAATCACTCGCCTTTCTAATACGATAATTATTTATTTTACAAATAAATCAATCTTATTTTAATCCTATGCTTTATTCATGAGCATCATCACAATTAATAAAATCCTATTTTTTAACCCTTGCTATTTTCCAGCTAGATTTATAAATTCAAAAATCTTATTACACTCACCAATAAAAATTGGCCATGGAAATTAAAAGGATTTGAATGATAACTATTGATTTAAGAAGTGATACGCTGACAAGAATAAATAAAGAAGACTTGAATAATATAAATTACAATTATATTAGTGATGATTGTTACAATGAAGATATTTACGTGAAAGAATTAGAATCTTATATCTCTCAACTTTTTAATAAAGAAAGTGCCTTATTTATGCCATCCGGTACGATGAGCAATCAAATTGGTTTAAAAGTTTTATCCTCTTTAGGCGATGAAGTTATTACTGAAGTTGGCTACCATATTTGTTTTTTTGAATCAGCCCAAACTTCGATACTCAGTGGTTTAATTATTAATAATGTTAAAACTAAAAATGGTATTTTAACTGAAAAAGACGTTATTCAAGCTATTAATAATAAGGCCCGTTGGTCCAATTTATACGCCTCGCCCAAAATCATAGCGATAGAAAGCAGCATAAGTACCTACGGTGGAATCACATTCCCATTAGCCGAAATAAAAAAACTCAAGCAGCTATGCATTGAAAAAAATATGTCACTATTTTTGGATGGTGCGCGAGTATTAAATAGCTGCATCTCTCTTGGTATCCCTCCACAGGAATATGTTAAAGATGTTGACCTTCTCAATATCTGCTTGTCAAAAGGCATTGGGGCGCCATTTGGGTCAGTGCTAGTGGGCGAAAAACATCATATAGAAAAAGCGAAACGCTTCAGAAAGTGGTACGGCGGAGCATTACACCAATCAGGGTTACTGGCGGCGATTGCCTTAAATAAACTTGAGCATTATGAATCAAGGCTACGCACTGACCATAAAAATGCGGTTCATCTTGCGTCTATTGCATCAAAGTATTTTCAATTAGCTTACCCTGTGGAAACCAATATTGTCATGGTAAAAACTCAAGATGCAAATAATCTTGTGCACTCACTAAAAAGCCATGGAATATTATCGACTGCTTGGACATCCGATATTGTACGTTTTGTTACTAGCAGTAATATTTCAGAGTCTATGATAATGCAGATAGACTCCCTATTTCAAAAAATAGAATTTTTTTAATATGATAAATAAAATCATGAAAACTCGATTTTTATCGGGTATCTCATTTTACAGTTTCCTTCCATTTTTTTCTTTATACCTTCTTCATTATAAAAATATAAACGAGAGCCATATTGCTATTATTATATTTACATTCTTATTCATTAGCCGAGCCTTTTCTCTTTTCACACACTTTATTATTAGCTATCTGAACTATAAAACAACACTGTTTTTAAGTTACTTAATTTCTTGTTTATCGATTCTTTCTATCTATTTCATTTCAAATTTTTACTTTATATTTTTATCAACTGCTTTTATCGGTGCAGGGTTTTCTATTGCTAATGTCTGTTGTAGTTTATTCATCGCTGAAAGTAACAGTCACTCTGATAGAGTGAAAAATTTTTCGTTATTAAATGTCATAGTCAATATTTCATCTGCTGTGGGTGGTGCAGTAGGCGAGTGGTTTTATAATAGTTTTTATTCTGGAGTGATCTTTCTCCCTGCCGGCATCATGTTTTTTGCTGCTCTATACTCACTAACCATAATTGATGTAAAACACGCTAAACCAGCCCAAAACCAACAAAACAAAATCGCTGTTAGTTTTTTTGAATGGATCATTTTTTTGGGTTATAGCGCTATTCCCTTTTTTATGTTGGGCTTAGTTTTTCGAAATCTGGCTTACTTATTTGAAATAAATTATCAAGGTGCTAGAGACTATATTAGTGTCTCTTATTTGTTTATTTTGAATGCGTTCATGATCATATCCCTCCAAATAAAAATCACGCAATTAATTGATAAACAAATAAAAATGACCCAATCCATTATTTATAAATTTAGCATAATCTTAATAGCAACACTGTTGTTATTTCTAAACTTTAGTGCATTGATGCAAATCTATTTACTCATCATCTTATTTACCTTCAGCGAGCTCATTTGGAGTCCATACAACAATAGCCTCGCGATTGAAAAGTGCCCATTTAACAACCAAAAATTGTCACTTTCGATCTGTATTTTCTTTTGGGGGCTCGCAGAATCCTTTGGGGCATATGTCGGGATTATCGCTAATCAAGATCAAATACATATTTTTATCCCAGTGACATTGCTTTCACTACTGATTCTCTTATTTGGAATTGAATATATTATCAGCATGAGGAAACAACATGAAAACCATCATATTTCTGGAATGTAATATCTCAGGCACTGGCGTCAGGGCCATTAAGATAGCCAAAGAAAGAGGGTATCACACTGTACTTTTTACTAAAGAAAATGATTTTTATAACCTATTAGCAGATAACCCAACGCTCTATGTTGATACCCTCGTTGAGCTAAATACAGACTGTATTGCCTCCATTCTTAGTCATGCAATGGAGCTTGATACCCATGGTATCGTGGCTTTTGATGACTACCGACTCATCAATGCTGCCGCTGTATCCCATGCTCTAGGGCTGCCTGCACCAAACTTAACTTCACTTGCAACTTGTCGATATAAACATCAAACTCGACAGCAGCTACATCACCTTGATGCCAATTGTCGCTATAAAGTGTGTAATATCAATAACACATTAGATATCTCAAAAATGTGTTTTCCTTTAGTCGTTAAACCTTGTGATGACAGTGGCAGCAGTAAAGTGACGGTTTGCCATTCAATGGAAGATCTCGATTTAGCTATAAAAGAATTAACCGAATTCAGAACGAATCATCGAGGATATAAACTTTCGTCAACCTATCTCGTTGAAGAGTTTATTGAAGGTGATGAATATAGCGCAGAGGCTTATTGGGACACAACATTAGCGTGCTGGCAAATTTTAGGGATCACAAAAAAATATACGACATCAGGAAAATATTCCGTCGAAATTGGTCATGACTTCCCTTATGAATCACCATTATCTGCAAAGATAATACAGACGGTTATTCTCTGGCTAACTCACGTTAATTTATCCCATACCGTCGCCCATGTTGAATTTAAGCTGCATAACAATGATATAAAACTGATTGAAATTAACCCTCGAGTCGCCGGAGGGATGATTGATAAGCTTTGTGAAAGAGCTACAGGCTTCGATTTAATCGAATGTTATCTTTCTTTGCATGTCAAAAACATGGCGTATACACCACCGCGGCATCATGTTCCTAAATATACTGCAATTCGTTTTTTAACCTCCGAAAAATTAGGCGTTATAACAAAGATCCAAGTCAATTCATTATCCTCGACGCCTTTATTATTCAATTTTGTACCAACACCAATACAAGTTAATGCACTAAAAGACAGTTACAGCCGTCTCGGCTATGTCATCACTGAAGCTCAAGAAGCTGAGTTAGCCGCTCAATTCGCAGAAAAATGGTTAAAAAGCGTAGAAATTCAATACCAAGAAAAACCAATATAAACCCTAAGCCTATACTAAATTTTTATTCCGTATTCGAACATTTATCGACTTTATCTTCAGCTAACAGTTTTTATTTCCCGTTAGCTGAAATTTATTTGGATAAATAATAATATTAATTTGTTGAAATTTCTGTAAGCCTAGCTCTTAACTCCCATAACCTAGGAAAATACTTTATATTTAATTTTTCAGAAAGTTTATCTAGATTATCACCCTTAGTCCCAATACTTCCATGCCCAAGGGTTCTAACTGCAATTTTATAATGACGAACTCTCCATGTCGATATCATGTCATCCCATTGAACCAAAATCTCACATAGATTATATAATTCACTGTGTGCTTGATGAATATATATCTGTATAAGATCAATTTCATTTTCTTTTATATATTGTTCAAATTGCTCGGCTAGAAATCGTCCTTGTATACCTAAATTTTTCCAGCCCGGTGATTCCATTCCTGAACCATTTCCAAATGCAGGGCGAATTTTTAAAAAATCCCAAGGGGTCATAAATGTTAAAATTTCGAGTTGTCCGATTATTAAACGAATACACTCAAGAGCACGTGTGACTAATGCGATCACTTTTGATAGCTTCATATCTTTTAGCTGATTTAAGGCTTCTTTGAGCTCCTCATTATGCAGTTTTAGCCATAACTCTGTAGATTGGTGGGTTATTTGAAATAGCAACTCATCGCGGTCTAACCATTGTTCACTATTTTTTTGCAAAGATAACAATATTTTTGATTTTATATATTTTTCATAATCATTATTCCCATCACCTGAAAGTAATGATTTAGAATAATTTTTATTCATAGTTAGTCCTTATAATAATTTAGCTTATAGAATAAAAAATCACTGATTTATAATTAATATAGCCAGAATAACAATAGCAAAAAAAATCAATTAAATTTTAAATATTAATTTAAGCATCATAATAAAGTTTAACACTAGCTAATAAACACGTATAAAAATCAAAAAATAAATTATTGGAACCTTAAATTTAAGAATAAAATAAAGCATTAAAAACTCTGATGGTAACCCAAGAAAACCCAATATAAGCCCTAAGCCTATACTGAGTTTTTATTTTTAATTGTGACTCAATCAATCTTGCTCAATTAGGCAACTTTAGGTTCAGCTAACACTCGGGTATCACTCGTTAGCTGAAACTTACTCACCGACTGTTGTAACTCTTCAGTTTGGTGCTCTAAAGAGCTAGCGGCCGTGGCAACTTGTTCAACTAAAGATGCGTTCTGCTGCGTCACACTGTCCATCTGAGTGATAGCAACACCGACTTGAGCAATACCTTTACTCTGTTCTTCTGAAGCCGTCGTGATCTGCTTCATAATTGCGGTCACTTGATTAATACCTTGCAGAATATTGGTCATCGTTGAACCCATTTCATGAACTAAATGCGTCCCTTTTTCTACACATGTACTCGACTCGGCAATCAATTTTTCAATTTCCATTGCGGCATCGGCACTATGACTGGCCAACTTACGAACCTCGGCGGCAACCACCATAAACCCGCGACCATGAACCCCAGCTCTCGCGGCTTCAATCGAGGCATTTAATGCCAAGATATTGGTTTGAAAACTGATATCATTCATCATGCTAATAATGTCTGAAATCTTCTTCGAACTTTGCGAAATTTCGCCCATAGTGCTCACAACCGACTCAACGATAGAATCCCCTTGATTCGCCACCACAAATGCATCTGCTGCCAGCTGATTCGCTTGATGGGTATTTTCAACATTGAGCTGTACTGCGGCGGTGATCTCTTCCATACTCGCAGCCGTTTCTTCTAACGCTGCAGCCTGTTGCTCCGTTCTTGATGATAAATCACTATTCCCATTAGAAATTTCTGTCGCGCCTCGATAAATACTTTCACTGCCATTGCGAATAGTGAGTACAGCCTCGCGTAAACTATTTTGCATCTCATCTAATAATGGAAATAAACGCCCTGCACAGTTACGCCCAAAAGGTTCTATTGGTTGGCTCAGATCTCCTTTGGCAATTTGCGTAAAATACTGGCGGATCCTATCCAATGGCCGCTGCATCATATGAACCAGATAGCGGTCTGTAAAAATCAGAATGAATAAACCAAAAATGGCAGCAACGACAATAACAATACGAGTGATGCTCATTAGCCCATCAACTGTCTCCCGCGTGTGTTCAATCATGACATCGGCACTTTGATTGAATTGAGTGATAGCCGCACCAAAAGCGCGACTTAAAACAGGGGTCACATTATGTGCATGGGCAAGATAGGCATTTTTATCATCTCCCATAGAGATAGCCAGTTGAGGTTTCACGCCCTCATCAAGTAACGCCTGCCATGAATTAATCACTTGGTCTGCAATCTCTTTATCCATGGGCCCCGGAGAAATAGATTTCATTTCTTCCAGATATTTCTCCATGTTAACCAACGCGTCTTTAACTAGGGTATAGTCACCCTCTTTTCCTTCATTTTTAGTTTCCATGACTCGGGTTAAACGGGTAACAAAACGAAAATACTGATCATTTCCCTGACTCAGTACGGTCATCTGTTTTACCAATTGCCGGTCAACATGAATACCATCGGAAATACGGGAAAGGGACCAGCCGGTAAATAGACTGATTCCACCTAAATTTAGACATAGAATGCCTAACAGTACGAGCATCACAGCACGTATTGAATAGTTACGGAGTTTCTGCATGGAATTTCTCTTTTGGTGAGATAAAATGGTAATTGTTTAATTTATCGGCTTCATAACGAAAAATTTTAATAATTTACAATCACTTCTTTCTCTTTTTATTGAATAAATCCCTCACAATACCCTTACTTTAAATATGGCTTAGTGTTTGATTTTTAAACACTCTTTTTTATTTGCTTTAAGATACACAGCAAATTAATTCCACTTAAACAAACTACCCAGTTTGTGATTGGTATCCCAAACATCAGTTTCTGTAAATTAAAGCAAAAATCTGTTTTCTCTCTTGAGCTTCCCCCTACAGGAAGCTATATGGTAGCTAGCGTATTAAGACAACTAAATATTAGAAAAACTGCAAAAATAACCTGCTGTTATATTGATAGATTGCCATTTCCACCCACATGGAATGGACATTATTTAATTTCTCTGGAGTGATAGGTAACTTATGAAAAAGCTATTATTAACCGCCCTGCTAGCCACCTCTTTCTCATCGATGGCAGCGATCAATACGATTGAGCTATATAAAGATGAAAATTGTGGCTGCTGCCATCTTTGGGGGGAAGCTGTTAAAGCAGCAGGATATGATGTCAAAGTGAATGATGTCTCTTACGAAGAAATCGATAAGATTAACCAAGAAGCTAACTTACCGCTGTCTTTACGTAGTTGCCATACCGCTAAAATTAATGGGAAATTGATCGTTGGGCATGTGCCACTCGATAGTTTAGCAAAAATAAGCACACTTCCTGCTGATGTTGTAGGCATCGCGGTAGGCGGTATGCCTGCTGGTAGTTTAGGCATGGAACAGCCTAGTGGATTTAAACAACCTTATTCTGTAATGAGTTTTAAAAAGGATGGCAGCCAAGCCGTTTTCCAAACCTATTAATCCTTTCTCCTAAAAAAAGGTACAGCAAACCCTGCTGTACCTTTGACAGTTATTTTTACAACGAGATTTGAAAAATTAACGGTATATCGGTAACAAATTAAACTGCGCTAACAACTGACAAATAATGCCAACTACACCAAAGGCTATAACGGCATAGATTAGCCCCTTGCCTCCCCAGACTTTAAACCGTGATTCAGGGAAGCGCTCTCTCACTTTTAGTGCCATAACTGCTGGACAAATAATTGCCCAGATACAGGCTGCCATTCCCGCATAAGCAATCGCAATTAAAAAGCCATTAGGAAATAACATGCACAAAATCAGTGGTGGCAAGAAACATAATAGTGCAGCTTTCATTCTGCCTGATGAATTATCGTTAAGATTTAAAGAGGCAAGAATGTAATCAAATAAGCCAATTGCCACACCTAAGAAAGAACAAAATACTGCACTGATAGAAAACCATAATAGGAAGGTTGCAATATGAGGGCTACTTAATACTGCATACAGAGATTCAATGAATGCATCAAGATTCCCCCCTTTATTGATAATAGTTAAAAACTCCGTTCTTGGTAAATTACCCATCGTTCCCAATATCCAAAGGAAGTAGAGTACTAATGCCAACACGCAGCCAATCACGCAGCTTTTCACAACCTTTCTTTCATTTTCATGGTACAACTTATACAAACTACAGACGTTTCCATGATACCCAAACGACGTAATCGCATAAGGAATAATAATAAAGACAAATGGTAACAAAGATAACTGACTATCTCCGACTGGAGATTTCAATAATAAATCAGTTTTGACAATTAAAAATAGCCCTGAAAATGCAAGAATAAACAAAACAATTTTAATAAATAAGAACAGTGAAGTTAAGCGACTAGCTGCTATTCCGCTCCACCAAATACTGGCACCTAATACTAAGGTAAAACAAATAAATACAATATTTAAATTAACTTTAAATCCATATATTGCTGAAGCTTCTTTTATCACTGATCCAGCCGCAGAAATATAGGCGTATATCAATATATATAAAACAAATATCAATGCTGCATTGGCTACATAGCAAGCCCACTTAGGTAATAATTCTTTAGATATATAAAAGTAGTTAGTGCCTGCTCCATATTTAGAAATGCATTCTAAAATATAAATCCCTGAATGAAACATAAAAAAACAAACAATCAGTAATATTACAATCGAGTTAATAAACCAAGCTCCTGCCATAATAGTTGGCAAGCTAAACATACCCGCCCCTATCATTGCACCGCCTAGCACAAAACCCCCTACCATAATGGAGGGTTCTTTCTTGGCTATCGAATTGTTCATGTTGTTGTTCACCTTACGAAATAAGGGATAAGGTTCCCGCATTGCACGGGAACCCACAGAGCGACTTATTATTTGATAGGTTTTAATCTTGCAGTAAAGTGTCTCAATACTGGTGGCTCATATTCGAAATCTAAGCCTTTCAGTGTGGCAAATTTATCTTTTAAGCCAATCAGAGCATCTGCAATATAATCCATATGGTCGTTGGTATAAACACGTCTTGCGATGGTTAAACGCATGAACTCCATATCCGCATGTTTTTGTTTACCTGTTTCAGGGTCACGACCTAATAAGAATGAACCGATTTCAACAGCACGAACCCCTGACTCTAAATACAATGCATTTATCACTGCTTGAGCTGGGAATTGATCACCAGGGATCTGCGGAACCAATTTTTTACAGTCAACGAATACCGCATGTCCACCGGTAGGATATTGAATCGGAATGCCGCCTTCACGTAAACGATCACCCAAATACTTCACTTGACCGATACGATAATGCAGATAATCTTCCCCAGCTCCTTCTTCTAAACCTTGCACCATTGCCGCCATATCACGACCGGCTAAACCGCCATAAGTTACGAAGCCTTCCATTGGTACGCAACGCTGTCTTGCTAAGGTAAAGATTTTTTCATCATTTCTAATCGCAACCAGACCACCAATATTTAATAGTGGGTCTTTTTTCGCTGACATGGTTAATGCGTCAGCATATTTGTACATATCCAGAATAACTTCTTTGATCGTCGCGTTTTTATATTTAGGGTCACGCTCTTTAATGAAATAGGCGTTTTCACAGAAACGAGCAGAGTCCATAACAACAAAAATATTATGTTGTTTTGCAATTTCATACACTTCTTTCAAATTATCCATTGCGACTGGCTGGCCACCAGCACTGTTACACGTTACTGTGGAAACGATAGCAACCACGTTTTCAGCACCATGTTTTGCAATATTATCTTTTAATTTTTGGATATCAAAGTTACCTTTCCAATCATCATAAGTTTCTGAGTCATAGGCTTTTTCGGTAACGATGTTAATTGCTTTACAACCATTTAATTCAACATGGGCAGCGGTAGTATCAAAGTGGAAGTTAGAAATAAATACTGGCTTTTTCCCACCACCTTGCTCTTGTTTTACTTTGAGTAAAACAGGGAACAACATATTTTCCGCACCACGACCTTGGTGAGCTGGGATCACATAGTCATAGTCAAACATCTCTTTGACTTTATCTTTCAAATCATAATAGTTACGAGAACCCGCATAAGCCTCATCACCCGTGATCATCGCTGCCCATTGGCGGTCACTCATTGCGTTAGTACCGGAGTCAGTCAGTAAGTCAATATAGACCGCGCTACTTGGTAATAGGAATGGATTATAACCTGCTTCTTTCAATGCAGCTTCACGTTCTTCTCTTGATGGAATACGGATGTTTTCTACCATTTTAATGCGGAACGGTTCTACGATTCTTTTAGCCATGATAATACCTTTAATTTTTCATCAAATAATAAAAATAAAATAGCAATTCGAACTTATAAAAATAATCGAATAAGTCTTTTGAGAGAGAAAAAAGAAAGGTTATTTATTTGGAAAGAAAAAGGCTAAAGAAATGTCAACATTGAACCATTTCTTCATATAGAAGAAATGCCTAGATTTGAGGGACTCACTTAACAAGAACATACTATTACTCCTATCAGCAAGGAATTAGTACAACCATGAGTATGGTATATAACAATTATCAGATAAAATTAATCGTAATTGTCTATTATTTGTATCTCTATCACAGAATGAATCAAATCCCCCTACGCATTATGATTAGCATCACAGTATTTATATATTAATTAAGTTTATTAGCTATTATACAATAGTTAATTATTAGTGTTTTTATATTGAAATAATTCTACGTAATAAAATCTTTAATCATCTAAAACTAAAAGACTATTTAACTTAGGTTGGAATAAATATAAGTAAAGCCAGATACAATGGCTTTACTTATTAAAATAATGATTAACAATTATTCGGCATCTTTGCCATATTTTGGTGATCTTGGCCCATACAGAATGCCATTCGGCTTACCAGCAGATAACAATCTCACGCTCGTAATGCCCGCAATGCCATAACTCTTATCAGTCATTGTATCTGCGATTTGGTTAACAACGGCAGAGACTAAGATACCGACAATACCATTAGATGATGAGTTACCTTCTGTACTTGATGCCGTCGCCGACCCACTCCAGAGTAAAGCGCCTGTGCGCGCATCAACTAATTTGGCACTCGCCGTGACTCGGGTATCACTTGCAATGACCTGATAGCTAGTTCCATATTCAGTAATGCTCAAATACAAGATGGCATCATTACCAAAAATTTCACGTAATTTTGCAGGAGGAACCGCCTGAATATCACCCGCGTTTGTCATCCCATTTTGTTTGAAAGTTTCTTCAACAACAGCAACAGGGAAAACATAATAACCCGCTTCTGCTAATGGCAGGGTTGTTTGGGCTAATAACCCATGGCTAGCTTGTACTTCAGGCGTACTATTTTGAGGCAATAAAACCAAAATACTTTTAGGCTTACTTTGCTTAAATGCACTGTAATCTACTTTAGTTGGTTGCGCACACCCAGCCAGCAGCAACGCCATAATTAAACTACTCATAATCATTAAGCGTTTCATTTTATTTTCCCTTTATTTTTCATTAGAAAATCCATGTAAGCGGCAGATTCTGGATACAACGCTTTTTCTGTTTTAAATTCAGCCATCGCTGAATCAATCGCACCTGTTGTTGAATACAGTAATCCTAAATGCGCATGTAAACCTGGGGCGACTGCGAGCCCTTTGGCTTTACTTGTCTCAATATTTTTTTTCAGTACTTCAATTTGTTCTTGCGGGCTAGTTTCAGTTTGCTGGTAATATTGATATACCGTTGTTTGATAGCCATCCCAGTTATATATCGGCTTTGGTTCATTAGCACAGCCATTTAATAAAATAGCACTTGCGATAATGAGCAATAATTTAGTTTTCATCATATTCCCTTATTTTGCAGGCTGCCAAGTACCACTTTCAATGCCTGATACTAAGTTATTTACCGCTTCCCTAATCGCTAAGTCTAAAACTTTACCATTCAAAGTAGAGTCATAACTTGCAGTACCACCGAAGCCAATCACCTCTCTGTTAGAGAGTTCATATTCCCCTGCACCTTGAGCAGAGAATACAACTTCCGATGTTTGAACATTAACAACGTTTAAATTTACTTTGGCATAGGCTATTTGTGATTTACCGCGGCCTAAAATACCAAAGAGTTGGCGGTCGCCGACTTCTTTGCGTCCAAACTCAGTGACATCTCCAGTAATAACATAAGTCGCCCCTTTTAATTGTTGGGTCTGACCTTTAATTCCGGCTTCTTCTTTTAATTCCTGCATATTAGTACGGTCTAATACATTGAATCGCCCAGTTTGTTGCAAATGTGTTGTCAGAATAGTTTTTGACTGATTACCCAAACGATCAACGCCATCAGAAAAAATACCATTCATATAACTAGAACGATTATCAAATTTTCCTATTGATATTGGGCTTTTAGGACCAGAGTAATTCGTATTATAGGTAGCGACTTTCTCTACCGCTAACGAGCGTGATGACTCACTAGCACAACCACTTATTAATGCACTTGCAACAAAAACAGACGCAATACTTATTTTAGATATATTCATTTAGCACTCTCAATTAGACTTCATATTTATATTATTTATTACTTTTTTATTTTGCATCAATAGCAGAAATTACTCCAGTTCAAATAGCACTCTCACTGAGATAATTTGAATGTGTTTAAGATATTTATATTTATACTTTATTTATGAATAAATTAAACACAATGAAATAATTTAATCTAATTTCATTTATTTAGGATTAGTCTATTTTTAATATAACAAAAAAGTAACGCTATTCGTTCATTACGTTAAAGAATATTTGAGAATAATCTCAATTGAATTAGATAAGAGTAAAATTTAACCACTCTAACGATTTACTCAATAGAAACCACATAATTCAATAGTCTCTATGTGGTTTCTATCTCAATTTGAATATGCTTAATGTTTATTTTCCAAATAACTTTTTAGTATATTTGTCAGATATTGCACTTCTTTTTCCATCCGCTTCAAAATAGCGATCCACATGGCACTTTTGCTCATTCACATCGCAAAAAATACCATTCGCAAACGTCACGGCGGTTTTATCAAAATCCCCCGCATTTTGAATCGCCTTGGCTTGCTTGCTACCTAAATATTTCTGAGTTAGCTCAACAGAAACGCCCTCTTTCCCACTGACACACACAAACTTATCGCATAACACATTTTTTTCTGGTGATGTTAATACTGGCGCTGTTTTAGCATTGGCCAGCATGGGAGATAGTGCAATCGCGAGTCCAAATACTGAGATAACGTTTAAATTCATATGGCACCTTCAAGCTGAGTAATAACCGTAATGATAACGTCAGATTTGACTATAAAAACCCATTTTAATTCCATGAATTTCTAGCCATCTCATCTTTACTGCAAACAATATCCAAATCCTGCACAATTTTAACCTTTCATTAACATAACGGATTGTGCTTTCCCGTAGAAAAGATAAGTGTAGTGGGTGGCAATTTAAACAATAAAAAAACACCTGCAATAATACTCCAAATAAGAGAGTGAAATATGACAATAGAGACAGCCGCAATAACCTCATTCGGCTCAACGAAAACGACTTCAAAGGTACTGTTTATTTGTTGGATGAGTATCTTATTCGAAGGCTATGACGTAGGCGTCATGGGCGCAGTACTGCCAACCCTCGCAGAATACAAACAATGGGATCTCAGTCCGTTAGAATTAGGCGCGCTAAGCAGTTATGCACTGGTTGGTATGTTTTTTGGCGCATTTATTATTGGCACGCTGAGCGAACTATATGGTCGTCGTCGTATGCTGTTAGCCTGTGTGACATTATTCTCAATAACTATGTTAGCTGCCGCTCTTGCACCGACACCGTGGTTCTTTGGTTTAATGCGTTTTATCGGTGGTATTGGGCTTGGTGGCGTTATCCCCGTAGCCGCAGCGCTCACCATCGAATACTCCCCCGCGGAAAAACGATCATTCAACTATGGCATCATGTACTCGGGGTATTCTTTAGGTATTTTAAGTGCTGCCGCGGTTGCCATGTGGCTACTTGAGCACTTTGGTTGGCGCAGTGTCATCGGCTTTGGTGCTTTACCTTTATTACTGATCTGGCCAATGGCTCGACTTCTACCAGAATCCCTCGAGTATCTCTCCCATAAAGGGCTTCATACCGAAGCAAAACAGCTCGCGCAAAAATTGGACATGGATTATCAAGCACCTCCTGAGCAGCAGAAGCATCAACCACAAAGTCTAAAACAGATTGTCTCTGTGGTATTTGCATGGAACCATTTACGAGCCACGACGTGTTTCTGGATTGCGCTATTCTGTGGAATGTTACTGGTTTATGGTTTAAATACCTGGCTGCCATCGATTATGAGAAAAGAGGGATATAACCTCGGTTCTAGCCTGACATTCTTAATTGTGTTCAGTTTAGCGTCTGCGTTAGGCGGGTTATTCTTAGGAAAAATTGCAGATAAATATGGTGTTCGCGGTTCTGTTGCCTTTTTCTTTTTACTCGGGGCTATCGGGATTGGCTGTATGGTATTCAAACAAAATATCTATGTGAACTATGTCCTCGTCGCTTTCGCCGGTGTCGGGAGTATTTCAGCGGCATTAATCCTAACGGGCTATATTGCCAACTATTATCCATCCAAGGCTCGCGCTTCAGCAACCGGATGGGCGCTGAGTTTCTCACGCATTGGCGCGATGTCGGGCCCCATGTTTGGTGCTTATATTGCCAGCCTAGGCATTGCAACTAGCTGGAATTTTATTGCATTCTCCATTGTCGCCGTGATTGCGGCTATCGCCGTCTTTTTACTGCCTCGTACCCGTCCATAGATAGCTGGCTAGTTAGCAAATAGGGGCTTATCGCCCTTATTTGCTTTTGAAATTAATACGCGAGACGGTAATGCAACTTCTCGCCTGCGGTCAACTCTGGAGAATCACTGTAATTGCTTGGTAATTCAATGAACCCATGTAATTCAGGAATGTATAATTTTTGATACCACTCTAACTCTGAACGCCGGTGCAATTGATTGCTGGCAAAATCTAATATCAAATATTTCTGTCCACTTCTCGCTGATTCCATCACTAGCAAGCCATCGTCCCAGATAACCATATCTTGCAGATGGTTATAACCTGCTTCCTTGATCAGCTGAAAATTCCCGTCTTGATACTGATAAAGGGAAAATAATCGGCGAGAAGGCTCTTGAGCCGCCAGATAAATATCCCCTTTCTGATTCTGAACCGCCTCATTAATACGAATAGGCAACCATCGATGGCTCACCACGTTTTTCTGAGCGATTTTCACCACCACTTCAAGAGACCCCATTTCATTACCGTAGCTGTACCACACAATTACATTGCCATCATGAACCGCATAAGAAAATGTTGAATTATCCGCGATTTCTTCGGGATAAAAACGCCTCACGAGTTCGCGGGGATCCATCAAATATTGCCACGTAAGCCCTTTATCTGCGCTGGTGAAGATTTTTTGGTTGTCGATCAGGACATAAGGCTCCCCCTGACCACTTTGGTACATTTTCCCGGTAATTGCCGCATAAATGTATTCACCATACCCGTCTTTCCAGGGCGTTAGCACAGTGATCGAATTGTCCGCTAAATTCACCGTCCGATGCCCATCGCGCACCATTAAAAGGCACTGGGAGTCTTCACACACCGCGTTATAAAAACTGTCGCTAAATTGCGTGATAAAATGCACACCATCTTTATTGGCAAATAACACCTGATAACTATCTTTCTGTGCAGGCGAAAACAAATCGGATCGATTGTAATAGTAGGATGAGCGGCCATTTTTCTGCGCAATAATCAGCGTGCCGCCTTTTGCAGGGTAAGTTTTGGCGTAATCATAATCTGCAATATAAGCATTGTTCTCTTGGCTATTATCTTTCCACTGCCATGACGTATCATTCCCACCAAATACCAGCATCAATGTTGAGCCTAAACACACCAAGAAAACGGCACCCGTCACCAGAAAACGCCAACTTAGAAATGGATTCATTAACGTACCTCCATGACATAAGCATCTTTACCTTGTTGGCATCGTAATAAGCTCAAGATAGCTTGGGTTTGGTAATAGCCATTACCCCGTTTCGAAAACCGATAATAAGCCGCCATACCAAGGGCAATTAAAAAACTGATACCGAGGGTTATCGAGCTGGCAAAACCAATAAATATTAGGTCATTATCGAGCAAGTACAGCCAATCCCAATAATCCCAGTGGCTTCCTCGATCGACAACATCGCTAATCGCCATCGCGCCAAACATTGCCAAAAATAGCGCCAAAATAATGCCGGTGATCCCCCATAACGCTAGATACAGCCCACGTTCTTGCGCCATACCTCGAGCAGACAGCGTATAAGCTAAATCATCTTGGTGGTTATACATGCCAAATACGACGCTATCGGGAAACCCATTTTCAACTTTGGAGTGATAGACCTCTACCTCATCCCCTTGAGCGAGAAAAAAACTGTGGTTATTAAAGAAAGGCTTTGAGGCATCTAACTTGAGATTCAAATGGCTTTTATTCACTTGAAGCTCTATTTCATTGCGAGTGTATGTGCCCCCGCGATAATAATATTCAATCGTCTTGATACTCTTAAGATTCACTTTGCCTTTTGTCACCTGTAACGAGGTTTCAGGGATAGGCTTCTGCTTTCGATGATCTATTTTGAGCGGTTTGGAATGCGGGTTTTTAATTCCCTCAATCTGAATCAGATTTTCACCAGAATTTACCTGAAACTTGCCCGCTATCACTAAATCTAATGCACGTAAGATGGTTTTTCGTTTTCGGCTAAAAATAGTGAAAGTTTGTGAAATACACATAAACAGCAGAACGCCTCCCACAAAAGCCGCCATTGCTAATAATGACCCTAAAACAATTAACCATGTACTCTCTTCGTCATTAAACACGCAAAAGAACGCAGGGATAAAGAGGGCAACAAGCCCAAATGATAGCAGGTACTGTTTTACTAACCCTTTGTCGAATTTAAGGTTTCTATCGGGTTCCAAACGTCCATGCTCGGGATGGTAAACCCATTTCAGCCAATAGCTCCCATCATTCAGCTGTTCAGCAGAAATAATCAAAGTGTCGTCTTTATTCAATCGTTCCAAAAATATTTGGCTGTTTTCAAAATCTTCAGCATTGAAAAAGAACACTTTATCCGAGGCAATTAACCTCACCATGCCCACGGGAGTTACATTTTGGTAATCGCACTGAACAAGCTTAACGTGAAAATATTGAACACCCATTAAGATGCCTATTTGTTATAGTTAATTTAATATTATGATAATAAATAAAGGTATGCAGCCCTAGAGGAACTTTCCTTATAATAGACAAATTCAGATAATTACAGGTTCAGTAATGAAACTATCCTTACCTGATAAAAGTCTATTTTACTCTGAAAAGACATCTAGACTCTGGTAAAGGAAATAATTGCTGCTAGACTTGCGCCTATTGGCTATTTTGAATGCAATAAATCTCAAATAAATGCATTATTTTATCCCTACCGTTAACGACAACTTTGAATAAAAGCGATGACATCACAACCTGCATACAAGCAAATTCAATCTTACATTTTACGCAGTATTGATTTAGGGATTTTTAAACCTGAAACTCAGATCCCCACGGAACTTGAGTTATGCGCACAATTTAATGTGAGCCGCATGACAGTAAATAAAGCAATCTCTGAATTAAGCCAGAAAGGAATTTTGAATCGCATTGCAGGGAAAGGCACTTTTGTTGCGACCCAGAAGCATGAACTACCTGTCACAAAAGCATTTGATATTTTTGATGAAATATCGACAAGCGGCAACAAATACAGTGGGCACCAATTACAGCTAAAAGTGATCCCCGCCTCCTCAGAAATCGCCCTACAACTCGGGGTGACGGAAGGAAGTGAAATTGGCTATTGTAAAATGCTGCATTTCGAAAATGATATCCCTCTGATGCTTGAAGAACGCTATGTTAACCATGCTATTGCCCCTGAATTTACTCAGCAGCACTATGGGGATAACGAAACGCCCAGTGGCTATTTACAACGTCATTTTCCTGTCAGTGAAATGGAGCATACCATCGAGGCTATCTTGGCAAGTAAAGCGATTGCCAATGCGTTGTCCATCAAAGAGAATGCTCCCTGTTTACAGCTAAGCCGCCGTACTTGGACAGAAAATACCTTAATTAGCTACGTTAATATGATCAGTGCGGGTTCCCGCTATAAATTAAAACTACATTCTCGTATCGATAATTAAGCGATAAAAAAAGGGGCAAATTTGCCCCAAAACGACTGATAACTCCTTAATATACCTTCGATAATTCCTGTAAATATTGTTGAATATTCTCAACAACATTCAACAAGAAATATGGCCGGTATCAACACATCAACATCACAACAAATCACTTACATACCTTGATAAATAGGGCCTTCTCCACCTTGCGGCGCTGTCCACGTAATATTTTGCCGAGGATCTTTGATATCACAGGCTTTACAATGCAGGCAGTTTTGCGCATTTATTTGCAGTTTTTCTTGCTGTTTATCATTCACAATTTCATAAACACCCGCTGGACAATATCGGGTTTCTGGTGCCGCATATTCAGTAAAATTCACCTGAATTGCTACATCAGGGTCACTTAAGCGTAAATGGCAAGGCTGCTCTTCTGCATGGTTCGTATTAGATAAAAATACCGACGAGGGTTTATCAAAACTTAATTTGCCATCAGGTTTTGGATAACTCATCGGTTGGAAATATTTGGCTTCTCTTAACCCTTGGTGATCCTCGGTTTTCAACTTTAATGTCCACGGAACTCGCCCTTTAAACAGGAGTTGCTCAGTTCCAAATAACATGGAACCTACCACCAGCCCTTTTTTCATGTATGGCTTAAAATTACGCGTCTGATAAAGTTCCTGATACAGCCAGCTATTTTCAAATTGAGACTGGTATTGGCGTTTAAATTCTTGATGGTCAATCTGTTCATCAACCCAAGATTCAAATAAGGCTTCAGCAGCTACCATGCCGCTTTTCACTGCACAATGGCTGCCCTTAATCCGTGCCGCATTGAGAAACCCAGCATCATCCCCGATTAATGCACCACCCGGAAAACTCAGTTCAGGTAAGGCGGGTAGCCCTCCCGCGACCATAGTTCTTGCCCCGTAACTGACCCGCTCGCCTCCCGCTAAAAAGGCACTAAATGCAGGATGGGTTTTCAAGCGTTGAAACTCTTCAAATGGCGACAGATAGGGATTTTCATAATTCAGACCAACCACTAATCCAACAGCAACTAAATCTTCCCCATAGTGATAAGCAAACCCGCCGCCATAAGTTTGGTTATTCAGCGGCCAGCCCACCGAATGGATCACGAGCCCCGCTTGATGCTGTGCTTTAGGAATTTGCCAAATCTCTTTCAGCCCCAATCCATAGGTTTGTTTACCGCTATTTGCGGCTAAATCAAATCGCTCAATAAGCTGTTTACCTAACTGACCGCGACAACCTTCTGCAAAGAAGGTCATTTTGGCCATCAGATTCATTCCTGCCTGATACATCGCGGTTGGGTGACCTTGTTTATCTAATCCCATGTCCCCTGTAGTGACACCAATAACGTGTCCATTTTCATCAAACACGATTTCGGTCGCGGCAAAACCGGGAAAAATATCAACGCCAAGCTGCTCCGCTTCTGCTGCTAATGCCGCACTAATTTGTCCAAGACTACCAATCAAATTGCCATGATTTTTTAAACATGCAGGTAGCAGCGATAAAGGCAATTTATTCGCTTTATTTTCTTTCAGCCATAAAAAACGATCCTCACTGACAGGGGTCAGTGGAACAGATATTTTTTGTTGCCAATCCGCGAATAATTCATCAAGCCCACGAGGATCAATTACCGCTCCCGAAAGAATGTGTGCCCCAATTTCTGCACCTTTATCAATTAAGCAGACCGAAAGATCTCGCCCATTCTGGCTGGCTAACTGTTTTAGACGTATTGCCGCAGATAATCCCGCAGGTCCACCACCGACAATCAGGACATCAAATTCCATCGATTCTCGCTCTGGAGCCTCATTGATATTTACACTATTGTCGATAGTCATCATGTCCCTCTCTTATGCCAATGCTTTGTCGAATTCAGGCAAAATTTGGAATAAATCCCCCACAATGCCATAGTCAGCAACTTGGAAAATTGGCGCTTCAGGATCACTGTTAATTGCGACGATCACTTTGCTTTCTTTCATTCCGGCAATATGTTGGATCGCACCGGAGATCCCCACGGCGATATACAGATCAGGTGCCACGATCTTACCTGTTTGCCCAACTTGGTAATCATTTGGAACATAGCCCGCATCAACCGCTGCACGAGATGCCCCCACCGCAGCCCCCAATTTGTCAGCGATAGTTTCAAGCAGCGCGAAATTCTCACCAGAACTTAATCCTCGTCCCCCCGAAATCACCACCTTGGCAGAGCTGAGCTCAGCTCGACTCACTTGGGTCAGTGATTGGCTGGTTAATTCAGAAAGTGGCTCAATGGGCTCCACAACGATATGTTCAACCGCTGCTGGTGCTTGCTGTACTTGGCTTCCAGAAAATGCGGAGTTACGTACGGTTATCACCACTTGGTTACCATTATTTTGTACCGTTGCTAGAGCATTCCCTGCATAAATAGGGCGTACAAAAGTCTGAGCATCAATAATTTGGGTAATATCTGAAATTTGAGAAATGCCGAGTGTTGCTGCAACCCGCGGCGCAATATTTTTGCCAAAAGTCGTCGCAGGAAACACTAAGTGGCTATAGGATTTGGCAACCGCTACGATGGCGTTAGTCATCGGTTCAGCGAGCTGATTTTTTAATTCACTTTCATCAATGGCAATGACCTTATCAACACCACCGATAGTGGCCGCTGACTCAGCGACTTGGCTAATATCTCTCCCTGCGACTAACACATGTAAACTTCCCCCTTGGGATACAAGTTCACGGGCAGCGGTCATACAGTTATAGGTTGCTGATTTTATTGTTTGGTTATCATGCTCAACAACCACTAAAACGGATAATTGGCTCATGGTTAGGCTCCCTCGTTAAATCACTTCTTTTGCTTGCAATTCAGTCACTAATGCCGATACATCATTAAACAAGGTACATTGTCCTGTTCGTTTTTTCGGCTCCGCTACATTTAGAATTTTGACTTGCCCTAATGGCGAGAAATCCAACGTGGCGACATCAATAATTTCCAATGGTTTTTTCTTGGCCTTCATAATATTAGGGAGCGTTGCATAGCGAGGTTCGTTTAAACGTAAATCTGTCGTCACTATCGCCGGAAATCCCATGGATAAGGTTTCTAGCCCTCCATCAATTTCACGGGTCACTTGCACGCGCTCACCTTCAATCACGATTTGTGAAGCAAATGTGGCTTGAGCACATCCCAATAATGCCGATAACATTTGTCCAGTTTGGTTACAGTCATCATCAATCGCTTGCTTGCCTAATAAAATTAAATCGGGTTGTTCTTTGGTAACTATTTTCTGTAATAGGCGAGCAATATCGAGGGGCTCCAGCACCATTTCTGTCGGTCTTTGAACCAAAATGGCACGGTCAGCCCCTATTGCCATGGCGCTGCGTAATGTCTCTTGAGCAGTGGCATCGCCAATAGAAACCGCGATCACTTCCGTCGCCTTTCCGGCTTCTTTAAGGCGTACCGCTTCTTCCACTGCAATTTCATCAAACGGATTGATCGCCATTTTGACGTTGGCGAGCTCAACCCCTGAACCGTCTGCTTTGACGCGAATTTTTACGTTATGGTCAATAACACGTTTCACAGCGACTAAAATTTTCATAACCACTCCTAATCACGGACTTTGTTGCTATTTGTTGGATGTTCGACCTGTTTTTCAGGTTGAGGAAGCCCATAGCAGTGAATGATTCACTACTAAGGACAACACTCGATTTATCGTTTTATTTATCAGTAAGTCAGATTCTAGGTAGGTAAATACACCCTATTTGGCTTCTGGCAATATCAGGCGGTCTGCCACTGACATAGGCCAAATCTTCACAGCGGCATAGTAAATAATACCGGTGGCAACTAACCCAATAATCCATGAAATATCCACGCCACCGAGGCTTTCAACGAGAGGCCCGGTATAGAATCCCGTCGCAATAAATGGCATTTGAATCAGAACGCCTATAACGTAGGTGATGATGCCGACTTTATTCCAACGACCATAACGTCCATTTGGATTCGACAACTGAGGAACGTCATAGCGCCCTTTTGTCACCCAGTAATAATCCACTAAATTAATAGCACTCCACGGTGTGAAAAACGCCAGTAAGAACAGTAAGAAAGCCGAGAATAGTTTCAGGAATGAATGTTGCCCTGCTAACCCGAGTAGAGTCGAGAAGCTAACCATTAAGATGATGAAAAACAGTCGTTGACCGCGGGTAATCTGATGCTTCCCTTTGAAACCGCACCAAATCGCCGCCATCGACATAAAGCTGCCATATGCGTTCAGTGCAGTAATGGTCACTTTGCCGAAGAAAATACTGATATACAGCAGAGCCGCAATCAGCCCTGTACTGCCCAACCCAACAATATAAGAGACTTCGTGTCCAGCAAACTGATTTCCCGCCAATGCCGCGGCAAAAACGCCAAGGATCATCGATGCTTGAGTACCAATCACAGTCCCGGAACCCACGGCTAAAAAGGCTTTGATGGTTGGGGTTTTGGTTGGTAAGTAACGAGAATAGTCAGCAACATAAGGCCCAAATGCAATCTGCCAAGAAGCTGATAATGACATCGCAAACAGAAAATTAGTCCAATTGAAATGACGATTCTCCAATAGTACAGAAACATCATTCATATAAAATAGACGGAAAAACAGGTAGAAAAAGGCAACAACGCCAATAACACTCGCCGCTTTACCCAGTATATGGATAATCCGATAACCACAGATAGTGATCCCAATAATCACTAAACCAAAAATAATAATCCCCACCCAGTCACTTACATGCAAGAGTTGCCCCACCGCTTGACCGGCTAATACCGTGCCACTGGCTGAGAACCCCACATACATTAAGCAAACCAGTAAAATAGGAATAACGGCGCCATAGACCCCAAACTGAACACGGCTGGAGATCATTTGTGGTAGACCCAGTTTAGGCCCTTGAACCGCATGCAGTGCCATGACTGCACCACCTAATAATTGGCCGATAAATAAGCCAATCAGTGACCAAAACACATCGCCACCCAGAACTACGGCCAGCGCTCCGGTGACAATTGCCGTGATTTGTAAGTTAGCACCAAACCATAATGTAAATTGGCTGGATAACGTGCCATGGCGTTCTGATTCGGGAATATAGTCGATGGAACGAGCTTCGATAAGGGGAACGTTATCTTGTCGAGGCTTTTTTTGCTCAATAATATCGTTGGAAACTGTCATGGTAATTCCTCTTTAAGCAAGGCTGGCCTAAAGAATGAGACAATTAGTCGTCACGAATGAATACACTGTGTTGCAAGAGACAGCCATTCGGCGCTACGCGGATAATTTATTTTTATATCTATCCGTCATTAATAATTGAAATACATTCTTAAAACCTGATTGTTGTTGTGTTTTTATTCCATGATCCTGTTGTCAGGGACTGCGTCCTATTGATGATTTTGAAACTCCCAGCAGATACCTGTCCTATCTACTGGGTCTAACGCATGCAAATCTTTACGCATCTAATACTGCGCGAGAAATAATGATTTTTTGAATCTCGGAGGTGCCTTCAAAAATACGTAAAATGCGGGCATCTCTAACATAGCGCTCGAGGGGTAAATCACGAATATAGCCATAACCGCCGTGCAACTGTAATGCCGCATCGGTGACAAAACCGGCGCACTCAGCAGCAAACAATTTTGCAGTGGCGGATTGCAAGCTAAAACGCTCACCAGAATCTCGTAACTCTGCCGCATTCCATGTCAGTAAACGTGCCGCTTCCAGCTGAGTATGCATATCGGCAAGTTTCCACTGTGTACCTTGATAAGCCGCCAGTGGTTTTTTACCAATTTGACGCTCTTTGACCCAGCCTAATGCACTTTCCATCGCTGCACGAGCAATACCTAGTGAGGTCGCTGCAACTTCGACACGTCCTTTATCCAATACTTCCATTGCGGTATGAAAACCTTTATTTTCCTCTCCCAATAGTGCAGATTCAGGTAACCAACAATTCAGCGCTAACTCATAAATGGTACTGCCACGAAGCCCCATGGTTTTTTCTGGATGGGAGAATGCCACGCCCTCAGTGCCTTTTGGGATCATAAATGCACTGATCCCACGAGCTCCAGCCTCAACATCCGTTTTGGCGTATAACACAATAAAATCAGCTTCTTTGGCATTAGTAATATAGTGTTTATTCCCCCGAATACGCCAGCCACCATTTTCACGAGTCGCAACAGTTCGCATATCCGCAGGGTTAGAGCCTGCTGCGGGTTCCGTTAAGCCGAATGCCCCTAATAATTCCCCACTGGCGGCTTTCGGTAGCCAATAATTCTTTTGCTCTTCCGTTCCACCAATTAGGATAGAATCGGTCGCTAAAAAATGAGCGGTTAATGAGGATGATGTCGAGGCACATGCCGCGGCAACGGCTTCAACAATCATACTCATGGCGATACTGCCGATACCAAACCCACCGTATTGTTCTGGTAAGTTAATTCCCCAACAGCCTATTTCACCCAGTGCAGTTAAGCTTTCTGCACAGAAAGTTTCTTCTTCATCATAACGTTGAGCATTCGGTTGTAAGATGTCGCGGCATACTTTTTCTACCGCATCAACAATGGCGTGTTCTGTTTCGTTAATATTAAAACTCATTGGATAGTCTCCGCGCTTTTCGTCGTTATTGTCGTCGGTTTATATTCCGCATTTCCTTCCCCAAGCTGTGGCGCTCTTTGGGTCACATGGGGTTTTGTCCCATTAAAGAAAACAGGCTGAGAAATCAATGGAGTACCGCCATCATGGAGATGAGTAAGTACTTGGCGGACTTGCGCATGCTCGCTTTCGGTCGCTTGCTGTAAATTGTGGATGGGCGAAGCAGGAACCCCAGCGTTAAGCAGTAAGTCACACACTTCCTCGACACTTTTTTGCTCTGTCCAACATTCAATTTCTTGGCGTAAAGCTGCTTGGTTGATAGTACGGGTTGGATCATCCCGATAACGATGGTCTTGGGATAACGTCGGTTTTTCCATGCATTCGCAAAGACGCTGGAATAATTTTTCACTGGCAATCGCAATGACCACCAAGCCATCTTTCGCTTGGTAAGTATCAAACGGAGTGGATACCGGATGGCGATTTCCCACTAAGCTCGGTGCTTTATTGTTGGCAAATAAATTAGAGAGTCCCGTCAGTTGCATACTAAGCAACACGTCCACCATCGCCACATCGATATATTGAGCACTTTCACCATGGCGCTCTCTGGCAAATAACGCACTGCTAATCGCCCATGCAGCAAATACGCCAGCACATACATCACCGATAGACTCGCCGCTGCGAGTTGGACCCGTTTCAGGGAATCCCGTCACACTCATTAACCCTGACATGGCTTGCGCGACAATGTCATACGCGGGATAGCTAGCTAAAGGGCTATTTTGTCCAAAACCCGAAATACTGGCATAAATAATCTGTGGGTTATGCTGTTTCAGACTGTCAAAGTCGATCCCAAGACGTTGGGTTACACCGGGACGAAAATTTTCGACCACCACATCGCTCTCGTTGATCAATTGAAAGAGGATCTCGCGGTCGCTATCTGATTTCAGATCCAGTTCAATGCTGCGTTTTCCTCGGTTGATCAAACCGTAATAGACACTTTCCCCATCAATAAACGGTCCCAAATGACGGCTATCATCACCATGATCAGGCACTTCAATCTTGATCACTTCCGCACCAAGATCCGCCATCATGCCGGTGCAATACGGTCCCGCTAGAACACGGCTTAAATCAATGACTTTGATCCCCGCCAGTGGCCCTTGTCTTTTTTGAGTGGATGCAGCATTCATACTGAATTCCTTATTTAAGGCTAAACGTTGCCGACCCCATCGAGTCGGCATTCGAGATTACTTCACCATCGGCAAGTTGAGCCCTTGCTGCTTCGCACAGTTAATGGCAATGTCATAACCCGCATCCGCATGGCGCATAACCCCCGTCGCTGGGTCATTGTGCAGAACACGAGCCAAACGTTTATCTGCGGCATCCGTCCCATCACATACAATCACCACACCCGCATGTTGCGAGAAGCCCATTCCTACCCCACCGCCGTGGTGTAAGCTGACCCATGTTGCGCCGCCAGCAGTATTCAACAGAGCATTCAGTAATGGCCAATCAGATACAGCATCAGACCCATCTTTCATCGCTTC
Organism: Providencia sp. PROV210; assembly: GCF_028479445.1. NCBI lineage: Bacteria > Pseudomonadati > Pseudomonadota > Gammaproteobacteria > Enterobacterales > Morganellaceae > Providencia > Providencia sp. PROV210. The sequence continues at coordinate 12,775 of NZ_JAMPNQ010000015.1, read as the reverse complement.
CGTTTCACGGTGTGGACTCGCTACTGAGCCTGAATCTAAGTGGTCACGACCGATGACAACAGGGCCTTTCAGTTCGCCATTTTTGACCATTTGGTTAAAGGCACGACCGAGTCTTTCTCTGTCTTTAAGACCGACCCAGCAAATACGCGCAGGTAAACCTTGGAATGCAATGCGCTCACGCGCCATATCTAACCAATTGTGCAGATGCTTATCGTCAGGGAGCAGCTCCTTCACCTTTTGGTCAGTTTTATAGATGTCTTCAGGGTCGCCAGAAAGAGCTACCCAGCGGAATGGTCCAATACCTTCACAGAACAGAGGGCGAATGTAAGCAGGAACAAAGCCTGGGAAATCAAATGCATTCGTTACGCCTTCATCTTTTGCCATTTGACGAATATTATTGCCGTAGTCAAATGCCGCTGAGCCGCGTTTTTGCATTTGCAGCATGGCATCTACCTGCACTGCCATGCTTTTCTTCGCGGCTTTAGTCACTTCAGCAGGGGCGCTTTGTTGCTTTTCACGCCATTGTTCTAATGTCCATCCTTGCGGTAAATAGCCATGAATAGGGTCATGAGCACTGGTTTGGTCAGTGACTGAATCAGGTGTGATATTGCGCTTCACCATCTCGCTATACACATCCGCAGCATTGCCTAACAAGCCCACGGAAACTGGCTTACCGCTAGCTTTCGCTTCTTCGATATAGCCCAACGCTTCATCTAATGAGGTGGCTTTTTTGTCTACATAGCGGGTTCTTAAACGGAAATCGATGCGGCTTTCATCACACTCAACCGCAATCATGCTAAAACCAGCCATGGTTGCTGCCAGAGGCTGTGCACCGCCCATTCCTCCCAAGCCTCCCGTTAAGATCCAACGACCCGCCGAGTTACCATTAAAGTGTTGTTTTGCTAGAGAAATAAAGGTTTCATAAGTGCCCTGAACAATGCCTTGAGAACCGATGTAGATCCATGATCCTGCGGTCATTTGTCCGTACATCATCAAACCTTTGCGATCTAATTCATTAAAATGATCCCAGTTAGCCCAATGTGGAACGATATTCGAGTTAGCAATTAAAACTCGCGGCGCATCTGCGTGAGTTGGGAAAACACCCACTGGCTTGCCCGATTGAACCAGCAAAGTTTGGTCATCTTCGAGGTTTTTTAATACTTCCAAAATTTTGTCGTAGCATTCCCAGTCACGAGCTGCGCGACCAATGCCACCGTACACAACGAGACTTTGTGGATGCTCAGCAACATCAGGATCCAAGTTATTTTGGAGCATGCGGTACACCGCTTCTGTTAGCCAGCTTTTACAGGTTTTTTGGCTACCGTGAGCCGCTCGGATCACACGCGTTGAATCTGTACGGTTTAACATTATTCAGTCCCCTATCCATCCATTTGGTTTAACTTAAAATTAACAATAAATTCAGTAAGGTCATCGTTAAGTGTGCTGCTTGCGGCTAATTCATTGCTAAGTAAACTTTTAAATTTGATATATTTATCATTAAGTTAAATTTAAATGAACCTGCCGCATGATGATTTTTCTGTTAAATCTACTTGTTCGATGATTAAATATATATACATTTGCTTCACAAAGTATATACATTTAAATTTGAATTTTTGTACCAACAGTGAAGATGGGATAGGAAGAAAAGTTAGACAACAATAACTAGATAGCTGTTTCTACACAAAAACTTGTATATACATTTGAATTTCGATGAAGAAACAAGCAAATAGCAAAAATGAGAGAAGCTTCACATTTAGTATGGGTAATCTGAGTTTGATAGTGAGCGGCAATACATGCCATTGCAGATTAATAGCCGTAAAGTTTTACTTTGATATAATTAATAATAGCACTATACACAATGCATATAAGAACATTGATTATCATTCTTTTTTGCAATATTTAGCATGTTGACTCGTTTAAAATAAAATCAATATATGATTAACTAATAAACTACGAGCCAATTATGTTCAAAATAAATCAAGTAACAACCAGCCAACTCCATGTTAAACCCCATTTAGAAAACAATGCTAAAAATGTAGAGATAAAAAAAATAAATCAAACTAATGATTCGTTTTTTAATAAATTCTGCCAATTATTCAAAAATGATAAAAATAATACCGCACAGTCTGTAACACAAAATAGCGCGAATACATTCTTAAAACAGACTTTCTCCATCCCTGAAAATGCCCACATGATATCTGCTGGTGAACAGATAACTTACTGTTGGAATGAGTCGTTAGATAGCTATGTTCCGAATGCAGCAGATCAGAGAATTGAAGCGAAAAATCAAGACTACTCGAGTGTACTACCATCGCAATTCATCAAAGATTTCAATAGAATAAACTATAGCATGACATTTTTAGGTAATGATATGCCTGAGTTTAGCAACGAGTTTTCTCAAGAAGATAGACTGCAATTTTTCGCTGAATTTGTCACACTTCCCCATGCTGAAAAATTGTGCCAAATTGCTCATCAAGGTCATCTCGCCGAGCCTTATATTTTACTCACTATGAAAAATAAAAATTTTGACTTTATTATTCCTCAATCAAAAGAGAATAATAAATTAAAAGTAAATATTGATAAAACAGAAGATAAAAAATATATTATAACCTCTAGTAATGAATATTATTTAAAACAAATTCAGCCAGAAATTATTTTAGATAAGACTATTTTATTTACTGAAAGAAAAACCCATTTAATCACTAATCAAAATGGTCAGCTATCCTTAGACCCAAATCAGAAAGATCTTCTTACGTTTAAAATCACTCAAAAATATAATTAATATCCATGAAATAAAACACCCCATAATTATTAATAATAATTATGGGGTGTTTAGATTAAAAATATGTTTAGTTATCCACCCAAATAAGCGCTACGTACTGCTTCATTGGCGAGTAATGCTTTACCGCTATCTTCCAGAACAATATGCCCATTTTCTAATACATAGCCTCGATCGGCTAATTTCAGAGCTTGGTTAGCATTTTGCTCAACCAGGAAAATCGTCATTCCCTCTTCCCTTAGCTGCAAAATAGTATCGAAAATTTGCATAATAATTATCGGTGCTAAACCCAGAGAGGGTTCATCCAATAAGAGTAATTCAGGTTGGCTCATCAGCGCACGTCCAATGGCAAGCATTTGCTGCTCACCGCCAGACATCGTGCCAGAACGCTGATGACGACGTTCATGTAACCGTGGAAATAGCGTATAAACACGTTCAATACGCTCATGATATTGTTGGCGATTTGCAAAGAATCCCCCCATTGCCAAGTTTTCTTCTACCGTCATCCGAGAGAAAACTCGCCGACCTTCAGGTACGATAGCAATATCTTTGCGCATGATTTGTGGCGTAGGCAACGGAGTAATATCCATACCGCGATATAACACTTGCCCTGAAGATGCCCGAGGCTCACCGCATAATGTACTGAGTAATGTCGTTTTTCCTGCGCCGTTAGCGCCTATCAGAGTAACGATCTCACCCTTCTGAATGTTCAAACTGACATTATGCAAAGCCTGAATTTTTCCATAATGGGTGGAAACTTGTTTAAATTCTAGCATTAGTAAGCCTCCCCCAAATACGCTTTGATAACATCAGGATGCTGACGTATTTCACTCGGTGAACCATTGGCTAATGGCGTGCCTTGGTTCACCACATAAATACGATCAGAGATTCCCATCACCAACTTCATGTCGTGTTCAATCAAGAGGATTGATACATTATGATGTGTACGTAACTCCGCAATCAGCTCATCCAAATCATTGGTTTCTTTTGGATTCAATCCTGCCGCCGGCTCATCTAACATCAGAATTTCCGGTCGTGTGACCATGCAGCGCGCAATTTCGAGTCGGCGCTGCTGCCCATAGGCTAAATTTCCTGCTTGGCGGTTAGCAAATTCTAATAAATTGACACGTTCAAGCCATTTAACCGCATTATCTACCGCTTCCGCCTCGGCACGACGAAAAGCAGGAGTTTTCAATAACCCGGAAAAAATCCCATTTTTCAAATGTTGATGCTGAGCGACTAATAGATTTTCAATCACCGTCATCTCTTTAAATAAGCGAACATGCTGAAAAGTACGGATGACGCCAAGACGAGCAATGCCTTGACCTGATAAGCCTTCTAAATGTTTGTCACGATACATAATCGTGCCGCTAGTCGGTTTATAAAATCCCGTTAAGCAGTTGAATATCGTCGTCTTACCCGCACCGTTAGGGCCAATCAAGGAGACTATTTCCCCTTGGTTTAAGGTTAATTCAACATTGTTTACCGCCAACAAACCACCGAACCGCATGGTTAGGCCTGTGACTTGCAACAGAGGTGTCGCTAAATTTGTCATGATGCTCCGCCTCCTTGCGCATTTTTCAGTTTCATATGGCGACGCTGCATCGGTAATAAGCCTTGTGGGCGCCAGATCATCATCAATACCATTAGAGCACCTAGCAATAACATGCTGTACTCATTCAGATCTCGCATCATCTCCCGCGATACGACGAGAATAATCGCCGCTAATATCACCGATGTTTGTGAACCCATCCCCCCAAGCACCACAATCGCTAACACGAATGCGGATTCCGCAAACGTAAATGATTCTGGGCTAATAAATCCTTGCCGTGCAGCAAATAATGCCCCTGCGAACCCAGCAAATGCCGCACTGATAGTAAAGGCGGTTAGTTTAATTCGAGTTGGACTTAAACCAAGAGAGCGGCACGCGATTTCATCTTCGCGTAGCGCTTCCCACGCACGCCCTAGAGGCATACGTAATAATCGATTGATCACGATAAAAGTGAGCACGACGAGTAATAACGCCACAAAGTAGAGGAAAATAATTCGGTCACCAGGGTTATAATCTAAGCCGAAAAAATTATGAAACGTATCCCAGCCATCTTTGGCTGTGCGGCTAAATTCTAATCCAAAAAATGTTGGTTTAGGTAACTGGCTGATCCCATTAGGGCCACCTGTAATCTCCGTGTTATTCAGTAATAGAATACGCACGATTTCCCCAAAGCCGAGGGTCACTATCGCCAGATAGTCACCTCTTAGCCTCAAAACAGGAAAACCGAGTAAGAATCCGGCTAACGCCGCCGTGATCCCTGCAATGGGTAAGCTTTCCCAAAAACCAAAATCATAATAGTGGTTTAGCAAACCAAAGGTATACGCGCCGATGGCATAAAAGCCTGCATAACCCAAAACCAGTAAGCCTGATAACCCAACAACCACGTTCAGCCCCAAACCCAGCATCACGTAGATTAAAGTCAGTGTCGCAATATCCACACTGCCTCGAGAGACTATAAATGGCCAAATGATCGCCGCAACGATAATGAGTATACCGATAATTTTTTGTCTAACTGAACCCCCATCAAAATCAGGTAAAGCCCAAGACTGCTTAGGTACGCCTTGCCAGACTTTACTCAGAGCGGGACGGATCAATTGATACACAAAAATGATCCCAATACCGGCAAAGATCCAATTCCAACGAACTGAGTCCCCTGATTCAACCACTAGTTTGGTACCATCAAGGCTTAACTTCAGCCCCATCATAAATACCGCTAAGATGAAAAAAGTGACAGAGGCAATAATGGCGCTGATCCAGTTTTCTTTTCTCATACTTTTTCGACCTCCGGGCGGCCCAGAATACCGGTCGGCATGATTAACAGAACGCCAATCAATAGCCCGAATGAGACAACATCTTTATATTCTGTACTTAAATAAGCAGACGTCATGGCTTCAGAGACACCAAGGATCAAACCGCCCAACATTGCGCCCGGAATACTGCCAATTCCGCCTAGCACTGCCGCTGTGAAAGCTTTCATTCCTGCCATAAACCCAATGTAAGGGTTGATAACACCGTAAAATTGACCCAGTAAAACGCCCGCAACCGCAGCCATTACCGCACCGATAACAAAGGTCAATGAAATAACACGATCTGTATTGATCCCGAGTAAACTCGCCATTTTTAAATCTTCAGCACAAGCACGGCAAGCACGACCCATTCGGGAATAGCGGATAAACAGCGTTAAGGCCAACATGGATAGAAATGTTACGATCCAGATAACTAGCTGCATTTTGGATATTGTGGCTTCAAAACCGTCACTTTCACCTAGTACCCACTGCCCAGTGATCAAACTGGGTAAAGCCAGATCACGAGAACCTTGGGATAGGCTGACGTAGTTCTGCAAGAATATCGACATCCCGATCGCAGAGATCAGCGCAATCAAACGCTTAGAATGGCGAACAGGTCGATATGCAACACGCTCAATACTCCAACCATATGAGCTAGATACCACAATTGCCGCAATAAACGCTGCCGCAATTAAGATCCAACCCACATCGATCCCCAGCATCATTAAGCCAGCAATCGCAATAAAAGAGACGTAACTGCCAATCATGTAAACTTCGCCGTGAGCAAAGTTGATCATTCCGATGATGCCATACACCATGGTATAGCCAATGGCTATCAGGGCGTAGGTGCTCCCTAATGTTAAGCCGTTGAGGAATTGCTGAATAAAATACAGAATTTGGTCTGACATAAGATTATCCTTTCGAACTACTGTCCCTCTATGGAGAGCAGAAGCCGGAAGCCCGTTATTAGGCTCCCAGCTCATCGCTTGACGACTTAATATTTCTCAACTCGAGGGAATTACTCTATCGGTGTAGAGGTTCCATCTTTGTGCCACTCGAACACACCAAATTCAAAACCTTTCAAATCACCGTTTGGCTGCCAGCTCAATTGCCCCATAACGGTATCCACAGGATTCGCTTTCAAATCTTTCGCTAGCACTTCAGGCTCTAAACTTCCAGTGCGCTGCATTGCGGTGGTTAAACCTTGAATAGCAGCATAAGTTGTCCAGACGAATGGTCCCGTAGGATCTTCTTTTTTCTTTTTGAGCGCATCGACGATCGGTTGGTTGGCAGGCAGTTGGTCATAACGTTTTGGTAGCGTCACTAACATGCCTTCAGATGCATCACCCGCGATATTCGATAACGAAGAGTTGCCCACACCTTCAGGTCCCATAAAGCGAATATTTAGACCAGATTGCTTAGCTTGACGCAGAATTTGCCCCATTTCCGGGTAATATCCCCCAAAGTAAACAAAATCGACGTTCTCTTTTTTCAGTTTTGCCACGAGTGCAGAGAAATCTTTGTCCCCAGCGGTAACCCCTTCAAACATCACTTCTTTAGTGCCTGACTTATTCAAACTTTCACGCACTGAACGAGCCAAACCTTCACCGTACTGTTGTTTGTCATGAATCACAGCAATGCGTTTAGGTTTAATTTTTTCGAGGATATATTTTGCCGCAGTAGGCCCTTGGTCAGAATCTAAGCCCGTCGTACGCATGATCAACTGATAACCACGGGTGGTTAAATCTGCATTTGTCGCTGCTGGAGTGATCATGATGATGCCTTCATCTTCATAAATATCGGATGCTGGCTGAGTTGAAGAGGAACACAGATGCCCGATGACATGGCGAATACCGTCGTTAATGACTTTGTTTGCCACCGCAACCGCTTGTTTTGGATCACACGCGTCGTCGTATTCGACAGCAACTAATGTGTCTCCGTTAATTCCACCTTTCGCATTAATATCAGCGATCGCTTGGCGAGCGCCAGTAAACTCCATATCACCATATTGAGCGACAGGACCGGACATCGCACCAACAACCGCGATTTTAATCTCTTTCGCCCATCCTGCTGGACTTAATGCCATTGCGATACAGCCGGCCAATAATGCTTTATTAATATTCTTCATTCTTGCGTCCCCGCCATCGTGGTTATGAGTGTTTGTGATTGATTTATAATCAGTTATTATAGGTGACAGGTTCATTGCCTGATATTTCAAAACATAGCCAATAAGGCTATATATTTCATATCATTAAACAAGAGAATTATGCTAAATAGCAAATGGATATAGTAGCCATTTACATCAGATACAGAATAAAAAACTAATGGTAAAAAGTGTATTTTTTGTAAATACTAGTGTTATATTCCAGTTAAATTTACCTTAATCCGAGCTAAACTCGGAAAATTCACTCATGCGACATTTTTCTCTCTAAAATTAAAAAATCAGTTCCAGATCACTCTGCGGATAAAATAGACTGCAACACACACCAATAAAGGGATCACATTAAGATGAGACTCACCATTATTCCTCTGGTCAATCCTACTGAGCAGCAATACATTGACCTCTCGAAGATCTGGATAGACCAGAGCCGCGAGAAACTCACGCAGTTACTTGGATCAGGGCAATTGTTTTTTGGGGCACGTTTTAATGATCGGCTCTTGGCTGCCGCCAAAGTGACTGTTCATCAGCATCAAGGGGTCATTAGTGATTTTTGCGTTCGCGAAGTCACACGCCGTCGTGGTGTGGGTTTATATTTATTACAGGAAATTATCTACCAGTTACCCAAAATTACACTGTGGATTTTTAACTTGGGTAATTTAGAACCACAACATAAAATCACGATGGAAAAATTCCTTACCGCCGGTGGATTTCACCAAGTAACCCAATCAGACCGTTGGGAGCTAAACGCGAGTTATTAGTATGAAATTAAATAAAATTCATCATATTGCCATCATTTCATCGGATTTTGTTCGTAGTAAAGATTTTTACTGTAGGATCCTTGGTTTAAGCCTATTAGCGGAACATTACCGCCCAGAGAATGACTCGTGGAAAGCAGATTTAGCTTTTGGGGATATGTATCAAATTGAGTTGTTTAGCTTTGCTAATCCCCCCAAAAGAGTGAGTTATCCCGAAGCCGCTGGGCTTAGGCATTTAGCTTTTGAAGTGGACGATTTAGATCAATGGATAGCTTACTTGACGCAGCAGGGAGTGAGATGTGAAGAGGCAAGAGTGGACCCTTACACTCAGAAACGCTTTACCTTCTTTGCCGATCCTGATGGGTTACCTTTAGAGCTTTATTCCCGCTAAAGGCTAATTGATTATCTGCATCTATTGCTAGCCGATAATGGCCCAAGCAATAAATGCAGATGGCTGAAATGAGAACTTACATCTCGTCGTCAGACTCTTCCATTGCCAAACGCAATTTTTTCATCGCATTTTTTTCGAGTTGACGGACACGCTCAGCAGAAACGCCGTATTTATCCGCCAGCTCTTGCAACGTGGTTTTGCTGTCATCATCTAACCAGCGAGCACGGATAATATCTTGACTGCGCTCGTCTAATGAAGCTAAAGCATCGGATAAACGGTCAGTGGCGTGGCTTTCCCAGTTATCATCTTCAATGGAACCAGCAAAGTCCGAAGATTTATCCTGTAAATAAAGTACAGGTGCAATAGGGCCACCGAAATCACCACTATCATCGTCATCAGACATATCAAATGCCATATCCTGAGCCGCCATGCGAGATTCCATCTCTAGCACATCTTTGGTGCTAACACCCAACTCTTGAGCCACCATATCCACTTCATCTTGGTTAAACCAGCCCAAGCGCTTTTTATTTTTTCTTAAATTAAAGAATAATTTACGCTGAGATTTTGTAGTGGCAACTTTGACGATACGCCAGTTGCGCAGAACATACTCATGGATTTCAGCTTTGATCCAATGCACAGCGAAAGAAACCAGACGCACACCCACTTCAGGGTTAAAACGGCGCACCGCCTTCATCAGACCGATGTTACCTTCCTGAATTAAGTCCGCTTGCGGTAAACCATATCCCGCATAACTACGCGCAATGTGAATAACAAAGCGTAAGTGGGATAAAATCAGTTGCTTGGCCGCCTCGAGGTCACCATCGTAATGCAGCCGTTCAGCAAGTTCCTTTTCTTCCTCTGCACTAAGCATTGGGTAAGTATTAGCGGCTCTGATGTAAGCTTCAATACTTCCTTGTGGAACAAGAGCTAATGATTGCATATCTTTGGTCATTAAGATCCTCTATGAATATATACAGAAATGGAGTTAATTCGATACTAGTCAACTGCACCAGTAAAACAGATAGCTAATGGATAGTCTATCAGCTTAACTGCGTTAAATAAATTATATACAAGAATAGTTAACAGCAGGTCAATGTCAGACAAGTATTATCGAAATAAGTTCGCCAAAAATGGTTTTTCATCGGTGCTAATTGACATAGCACCGATGACATGCGGTGAGATTATTCAGGTCTAAAGTGGCGTAAATGCTGTAATGTCGCTAACCAAGCAGCAACCCAACCAATCATTGCCGACATCAGCAAAATCAGTAACGCCTCTTCCCACAATAGCCCTTCAATCTGGAATTGTGTCCCAAAAACGCTGGCAACTTGAGCAACCAAATCCGACATTTTCCACACGAGTAGATACGTCATGAGGAGAGAGATAATGGCCCCCAAAGCGCCTAATACTACCCCGCCATTTAAAAATGGCCGCATAATAAACCCATCGGTTGCCCCAATCAGTTTCATCACATTGATAGTGTCACGGCGAGCAAAGATATTCAGCCGCACGCTATTCCCTATCACTAAGAATAGAGAAACAATCATCAATATACCGATCACTGATGCCACTTGCCCGACTAATCGTGTTAAAGCCGCCAGTCGTGAGAACCAACTGTCATCCATGCGAACTTCTTCAATACCATTCACTTGGCTGACTCTATCACGTAAAGTCGTCAATGCGTTGGAACCTTCAAAATCGAGCTTCGGCGTAATGATAGCTACTGCCGGTAATGGATTTTCTTCTAGCATATCTAATGCTGTACTGAACCCAGACCAGCTGCGAAACTCACTCATGGCTTGGTCACGAGACAAATAATTGACATGAGCAACACCATCCAACGCTTGCAACTGAGTCACCACATTTTGTCCCCCTTGCTCATCAAGGGACTTATCGAGATAAACCGTCAACTGTGGCGTTGGATACCATTGAGTTGCCGCTTGGGAAACGTTTTTCCAAACGACATAACACAAACTTGGCAAGGCTAATGAAATGGCAATGACCATCACGATTAAAAATGTTGCCAGAGGTTGTCTTAGCATGTCAGCCAAAGCATTCAGCCAAGAGTAACGCCACTGTTCGCGCCATCCACCTTTTAATGCCTTGCTTTTTGATTGCATGGCACGTTCAGGTCTCGCTTTACGGACATTCTTAGCCATGTTGACCTCCCAGCATCCGACCTTCGCTTAACGTCAATACCCGATAGTGACGACGTTCAATTAACGCGAGATCATGAGTTGCCATCAGCACAGTGACCCCAACACGGTTAAACTCTTCAAATAAACGCATAATTCCTTCTGATAACTCGTTATCAAGGTTACCCGTTGGTTCATCCGCTAAGAGCATGGTTGGCTTATTGACTACTGCACGAGCGATACCGACACGTTGCTGTTCACCGCCAGACAGTTGGATAGGAAAGTTTCTGGCTTTATCCAACAGCCCGACTTTATCCAATGCGGCGGAAACACGACGGCGAATATCTTCACCGCTTGCCCCGGAAATAATCAGTGGCATCGCCACGTTATCGTATACCGTTCTGTCATATAACAAATGATGGTCTTGAAAAATCATACCGATCTGTCTACGTAAGAAAGGGATCTCACGATTTTTTAATCGGCTGATATCATGGCCATTAAATAATATGTGACCTGCACTTGGGCGCTCAATACCGCAAATCAGTTTCAGTAATGTACTTTTACCTGCACCTGAGTGACCGGTTAAAAATGACATTTCTCCAGGCTGTAGATGAAAATCTACCCCTTGAAGTGCTTGGCGGCCACCGCGATAAGCTTTACTAACGTGTTCAAAGCGAATCATCGAAAATTATTCCTCTCGGGCAAATAGAGCCTCGATAAAGTCATCGGCTTTAAATGGACGTAGATCCTCAATGCCTTCACCGATCCCGATATAACGAATCGGAATACCAAATTGATCAGCAATAGAGAAAATGACGCCACCTTTTGCAGTACCATCGAGTTTTGTCAGTGTAATTCCGGTCAAACCTACGGCGTCATTAAAAAGTTTAGCCTGACTTACCGCATTTTGTCCGGTACTTGCATCTAATGTCAGCATGATTTCATGAGGCGCAGTGTCATCCAACTTTCTCATTACGCGGACAATTTTTTTCAGCTCTTCCATTAAGTGCGCTTTATTTTGTAAGCGTCCCGCAGTATCTGCGAGTAGTACATCAACACCTTTTGCTTGGGCTGACTGAATGGCATCAAAGATCACTGACGCAGGATCCGCACCAGTATGTTGAGCGACCACAGAAATTTTATTACGCTCACCCCAAACTTGTAACTGTTCTACCGCCGCAGCACGGAATGTGTCTCCTGCCGCTAGCATGACAGACTTACCTTCAGACTGATATTGGCGAGCTAATTTACCGATTGTGGTCGTTTTACCGACACCATTGACGCCAACCATAAGAATAACATAAGGTTTTTTACCTTCGATCACTAATGGTTTATCCACGGTAGCGAGAATATCAGACATTTCTTCGCGTAGCTTTCCATAGAGCGCTTCGGCGTCCTTTAGCTCTTTACGACTGCCATGAGCAGTTAAATTATTGATAATTTTACGGGTAGTATCTACCCCAACATCTGCAATTAATAACTGCTCTTCGAGTTCCTCAAATAAATCATCATCAATTTTTTTGCCACTAAATAAGCTGAAGAAACCCAATCCTAGGTTTTGACGCGTTTTTAAGAGACCTTTTTTCAGACGACTAAAAAAGCCTTCTTTTTTCGGCTTTTCTTGTTCCACTGACGGTGATTTCGCGTCTTCTTCTGCTTGGCGTTGGGCTTCTTCCTCCGCTAAACGGGCAGCTTGGCGTTCGCGTTCCGCTTCTT